>DATIPW010000181.1:0-12122 GCA_035471605.1 Anaerolineales bacterium
ATTCATGCTGGCGCACGGTGTGCATGCCGCTGCCATGCTGACCTTTCGTGCTGAGAAGGATCCTGCCCGCAGCCTGGCGCTGCTGGATCTGCTGCCCGATCTCAAGCTGGTACGAGTCCTGACCGTGCTGCTGGGCGTGCCAGGCATCGCGGCCGCCTGGGTGGCCGGATGGTGGTCCCAGTTCTGGACTTGGGGATCCCTGGTGATCTTCCTGATAATCAGTTTCGTAATGTTCCAATACGGCAGTTCGTACTTCGGCCTGATTCAGGACTCCGGTCGCCGCGTGGTGGAAGCCCGCGCGTCGGGCAGCGACGTTGAGGCCGCCCTCAAGGCCTACGAGGCTGCAAGGCTTTCCAACCGGACGCCGGCGGTGACTGTGGTGGGGCTGCTTGGCCTGGCAATCATCCTTTGGCTCATGAGGTTCAAACCGTTCTAGCTGCAGGCGACCGTGCGAGCATGGACTTAGTCTTCGTGTACCTCCATGGTGAGCAGCAGAACCTTGCTGCCCGGCCGATCGGCCTCAGCCTCTGGCAGGTTGCGGTTGGGTTGTCGAAGCATCTGGTCTTGAATTCCAAGTTTTCCGGGAGGTCCCATGAATCCTGCTGGTCCGAACCCCTCATCTGATACCGATAAGGCTCCCCCCTCGCGTCGCCTGCGCATCTGGTTGATCATTGTGACATTCCTGGCGGCGTTGGGTGTCGTGGCGGCCATCCCCGCCACGCTCTTCGGCACGTACATGTCGGCGTTTGCTGCCGACGACCCCAGCGCCTCGACCTCCGCTGTTCTGGGGTTCATGGCCGCCGTGTTTGCCTGCGGCCTTGGATTCGTTGCTCTGCTGATCGCTGGCGTTGTGGGCGGGTGGGTCGCCTACCGCAAGCGGCGCAGCCGTCTTGCCTTCCGCCTGAGCCTGCTGGCCGCAGGTCCCCTGCTGATCATCCTGCTGGCGGTCGTGGCATTTGTAGTGACAAGTTTCATTTGGACCGCCAGCATACAAGCGCCTGTGCCATCGATTCCGTGAGACGGCCCGTGGCATATGCAGATTGCTGAGAATGTATACGTGGTGCCCCAGGTGGCGGCGAACGCCTACCTGATCGTCGACCTCGACGGGCTGACGCTCATCGACGCCGGCCTGCCGGGAAGCCAACGCGGCATCCTGCGTTTCGTTGCCAGCCTGGGGAAAACCGCCCGCGACATACGGCGCATCCTGATCACGCACGCTGACTGGGATCACATCGGGGGGCTGGCCGCGCTGCACGCCGCCAGCGGAGCCCGGACCTATGCCAGCCGCATCGAGGCCCAGGCTCTGGCCGAAGGCCGCGCTTCACGCCCGACGCGCCTGCCGGGGTCAACGCCGCTGCTGAGCAAGGTGAGGCGCTTCCTGTTCCGGCCGCGGCCGTTCCATGTGGATGAGATCGTGAGCGATGGGCAGGTTCTGCCAGTGCTGGCCGGCCTGCGCGTGGTCGAGACTCCCGGGCACACGCCCGGGCATATCTCGCTCTTCGCGCCCGCCTCCGGCCTGCTGTTCTGTGGGGATTCGATGGTGACCGATGAGCGCGGCATTCACGGCTCGCGTCCGGCCTACACCTGGGACGCCGCCAAGGCGCGGGAGGCTGTGAGCAGGCAAGCCGCCCTCGGCGCGCGCGTGGTGTGCTCGGGTCACGGCCCGGTGATCCGGGACGCGGCGGGGAAGTTCCCCGTTTGAGGAGAGCGGCCCCCCGGCCTGCTAGAACTCCAGCGTGCGCTGACCGAAGTACTGATCGATGCCGTGCTCCAGCCGGCGTTTCAGCGGCATCAGGACGGCAATGCCGGCAGCGATGGAGATCACGTGCGCTGCCTCCGAATCGCCGCCCACAAGCTCCCCGGCATAGGTGATCAACAGGTGCTCGGAGAAGCTGTAGACGAAGATCAACGCGCCCGCCAGCAGGGAATACAACGCGCCGCGTTTTACGACGACCGTGATGTCGAACAGGCGCTCTTTGACGATGGCAAAGGCGATCACCGCCGCGCAGACGTCGTTGAGCAGCATCCCCAACGGCAGCAGCAGCCCGACATCGATTCCGATCGTCACCAGCGCCTTGACAGCGGCAAACGTCACGGCCAGCATGCCCGCCAGGACGTAGCGCCGGTGCCGCTGCTGCAGCCGCGGGCCCGGGCCGCGGGCGGCCTGGAACACGAACCAGCACGCGCTGAGGTTGATGCCAAACCAGGCGAGAAATGATGCGGGATCCAGGAAACTGGGCGCGACCCGGAAGATGTTGCCCCACGCATAGGAATACACGCCCTCAATGCGGTAGAAGACACCCAACAAGGCCAGCAGCAGCAGAACCCCGGTCAGCGCCCAAATGCCGGTTACGGCCAGGCGGTTCTTTCGGCCCACATACTCGCTGGCAAAGTGGAACAGCAGGGCCGGGATCAGGATGCAGGGCGTGATCACAATGCGGCCAATGACGTCCAGCTCCTGCGGATGATCATTGCGCAGCATCAGCACGAGGATGCCCAGGTCCCACACCGCGCAGATGGTCAGAAAGGCGGCGAACAGGTAGTGGTACAGCTGCCGGCCGCGGCGCATCACCAGCGCCAGAATGCTGCTGGTCAGCAGGAAGCCCAAGCCCGATTCGATGGCCGTGATGAGTACGATCGGGGAAGCCATCCGCAGCTCCTTCCCGGCTAGGGCCGGGGATGCACAAGGTCCGCCAGGTGGCGTCGCGCCGGGGAAGGCGGGGCCTCGGCGGCGTATCCCACGGGCAGCATCACCACCGGGCGCTGCCCAGCCGGCGCACCCAAGATCTTGCTCACCACCTGCTCGTCGAAGGCTCCGACCCACACACTGGAAAGACCCAGCGCCGTGGCGGCCAACATGGCGAAGGTGCAGGCGATGGTGGCGTCCTGCAGCGCATAGAGCTCGGTGCCGCGGCGCCCGTACCTGGGCTGCGCGCGCTGGCCGTGCGTGCAGAACACCAGCACCAGAGGCGCCTGTGCCAGGAACTCCTGATCGCCGGCGGCTTTCGCGAGCTCCGCCCGTTGTCTTGCATCCTGCACCACATACACCTCGTAGGATTGGAGATTCCCCGCCGAGGGCGCCCGGTTGAGCGTTTCCAGAATGCGCTGCAGTTTTCGCTGCTCGATCGGCTGGCCCTCAAACGCGCGGATGGACCGCCGCTGCTCCACCACCTCGAAGAAGTCCATGCCACCCTCCCAAGGCACTCTATCACGAATCGACCTCACGCGCACACCGCCGCACTTGAACTGCGCGCGGCCTTGGCTCATCGGTGTTCGATGAACAGAGGTCCATTTCGCGTTGCCAGCCGGGACTCCGCCTGGGATAGAATCGACTTGGGATCTGAGGATGACACACGCCGTGTATGAAATGCGCCCGATTAATCTGCGCGCGGCGAGCGAGGCGGAGTACGCCAACCTGAACGCCTTGAAGAACATCATGCGCCGGGAAGCGATCCCGGAGGATCCTCCCTGGCCTTGCGATGAGGAGACTCGCCGCTTTCAAGGAATGCCGGCACTCAAACAGGATGCCTCGTGGGCGGCCTGGGAGGTCCCGCAGGAACGCATGCTTGCGCTGGCGCAGGCTGACATCTTCCTCACGGGCGACAACCCGCGTGTGGTCTGGCTCAGCATTGAGGTGCACCCGGAGGCTCGGCGCCAGGGCCTGGCACGTGAAATGCTGCGGCAACTGGCACAGCACGCGCGCAGCCAGGGCCGCAATCTGTTGATGATGGAGTGCCATGAACGCAGTGCAGGCGGCCGCGCTTTCCTGGAGCGCATGGGCGCCAGGCAGGGCCTGGTGGAGCCCATCAATCAGCTCAGGTTGGCGGATCTTGACCGGGATCTGATCGATCGGTGGCTCGAGAGGCGGTCCGACCTCTCGCCCGAGTTCGACCTGGGCTCCTGGGACCTGCTCTACCCGAAGGATCGGCTGCAGGACCTGGCCGACCTGCTGCAGCGGACGGCCAACGATCAACCGCGTGAAACACTGGAGATGGAGGACGTGAACTACACGCCGGAATTGATGCGGCAATTCGAGGCCAAGCAGCGTGCGGGCGGCGATCAGCGCTGGACCCTGTGCGCGCTGCACCGTGCCGACGGCCTGCTGGCCGGCATCACGGAGGTCTTCTGGAATCCCAACCGGCCGAGGCTGCTGTGGCAGGGTTTCACCGGCGTCATGCCGGCGTTTCGGAATCGCGGCCTGGGACGCTGGCTCAAGGCCAGCATGCTGACGCGCATCCTGCGCGAACGTCCGGAGGTGCAGGTCATCCGCGCCGGGAATGCCAGCTCCAATGAGCCCATGCTCAAGATCAACCGCGCCCTGGGCTTCAAGCCGCTGCTGGTGTGGGCCACCTGGCAGGTGGAGTTGGAGCGGGTGGAGCAGTACCTGGCGTCTCGGGTCTGAGCCCACCGGGGCAAGCATCATTTGTGAGGTGTGGAGGCTCCGCCCTCGAGAGTAGAATCGCAGCATGCGCGAGACACTCTATGGCCGCAACGCGGTGCATGAGGCCTTGAGGGCCGGGCGTCGGGAGGCGTTCAGCCTGCAGGTGGCCGATACGGTCCGGGAGGCGCGGCGCGTGCGACAGATCCTGGAGCTGGCGGGCTCGCGCAAGATCCCAGTGAAACGCCTGCCGCGGCTCAAGCTCCAGACGGGGGATGTCAATCACCAGGGTGTGGCGCTGGAGGTGGCTGATTATCCCTACTGCGACCTGGCGGACATCCTGGAACGCGCGCGGCAGAACGGCCAGCCGCCCTTTGTGCTGCTGCTGGATGCGCTGCAGGATCCGCAGAATCTGGGCAGCCTGCTGCGCACGGCAGAGGCGGCGGGTATGCACGGTGTGGTGATGCCGCTGGCCCGCGCCGCCGAAGTGACTCCGGCGGTGGTGAATGCCTCGGCCGGCGCCAGCGAGCATATGCTGATCGCGCAGTCGAATCTTGCCCAGGCGATCGACCGTTTGAAGCAGGACGATCTGTGGATCGTGGGTCTTGATCCGCGCGGCGAGCCGCTGGGGACCGCCTCAGACCGACACCTGCGCGGTGCACTGGGACTGGTAGTCGGCTCTGAAGGGGAAGGTCTGCACGACCTGACGCGCAAGAAGTGCGACGTGCTGCTGCGTCTGCCGATGCATGGCCGGATCGAGTCACTCAATGCGGCTGTGGCTGGTTCGGTGGCCGTGTACCTTGCCCTGCTGGAGCGGCACCGGACCGGCTCGGCTCGAGGCAGTTAGAATCCGGGTGTCGCTGCCGCGTGGGTTGGAGCGAGCAAAGGAGTGGTCATGGGCCTGGAATTCCGCATCACCTCAGAGATCCCGCAAGGCAAACCGCACGTAGCCGTACTGCACCTGAGCGGCTGGCTGGATGCACACAGCGAGGGCCAACTGGTCGAAGCCGTTGAGCGCGCCAAGCAGGAGGGCGCGCAGTTCCTGCTGCTGGACCTGGCCGGGGTGACCACCATCACCAGCGCCGGCCTGCGCGGCATCCAGAAGTCATTCGGCATCATGACGCCCCAGGGGGATCCGAACTCGGGCCGCTTCAAGCTGTGCGGCGCCGCACCGCAGGTGTATGAGGTGCTCAGCACGACCGGGCTGCTGATCAGCATTCCCATGTACGAAGGCGCGGATATCGCCATTGATTCCTTCGGCGCGTGATCCTCTTGCACGCGCGGGATACTTGCCAAGACGCACCGACGGCGGGGCCGTGCGTGAGATGCGGGCGCGCTAGGTGGGCCGCATGATCCAGGGCACCTTTCATTTCCCGCGGGGATTTCTGTGGGGTACGGCCACTGCCGCACACCAGGTGGAAGGCGGCAACACCAACAATCAGTGGTTCGCCTGGGAGCAGGCCGGTCGCACCAAAGGCCTGTCCGGGTTGGCCTGCGATTGGTGGGGCGGCCGCTGGCGCGAGGATTTCGACCGCGCCCAGGAGGGCGGACAGAAAGTACACCGCCTGTCGATCGAGTGGAGCCGCATCCAACCTGGGCCAGACCAGTGGGACGAGCACGCCCTGGACCACTACCGCAGCATCGTGCGCGGCCTGCGGCAGCGCGGCATGACCGCCATGATCACGCTGCATCACTTCACGCATCCGCTGTGGCTGGAAGAGCGCGGCGCCTGGGCAGATCCACAGGTCGTCCCGCTCTTTGAGCGTTTCGTGGGCAAGGTGGTGGAGGCGCTCAAGGAATACTGCAACCTGTGGTGCACCATCAACGAGCCGAACGTGTATGCCGGCCTGGGGTATCTCGTCGGCAGCATGCCTCCCGGGGGCGGCGGCTTGCCGGCCGCCATCCGCGTGCAAGCCAACATGGCCCGCGCCCATGCGGCGGCCTACCGCCTGATCCACCGGCTGCAGCCGGCGGCGCGCGTGGGCTGCGCGCTGCATTTCCGGCCCACTCGACCGCGCTGGGGCTGGTTCCCCCCGGATGTGCTCATGGCGCGCTTGCGCAGTCTGGCGATCAACCTGGCTTTTCCGTCAGCCCTGAGCACGGGGGTGATGCGCACACCGCTGGGCCGCGTGCGGATGCCCGAGGTACGGGGCACGCAGGACTTCTTCGGACTGAACTACTACAGCGCTGACACGGCGTGGTTTCATGCCCTGCGCCCGAAGGAGTTGTTCACTCGCGCGGGCTATCCGGACAAGGCTGACCTGAGCGAGAGCGGCATGATCGCCAACCTGCCCCACGCCTTCTACGACTCGATACGCTGGGTCGTGCGCACCTTCCCGGACCTGCCGATCTACATCACCGAGAACGGCATCGATTCCTCGGAGGATGGCCTGCGGCGGCGCTACCTGGCCCAGCACTTGCACCAGATCTGGCGCGCGGTGAATTTCAACTGGCAGATCAAGGGCTACTTGCACTGGACGCTGGTGGACAACTTCGAATGGGAGCGTGGTTGGACACAGCGCTTTGGTCTGTACGCCTTGGATCGGGAGACCCAGAAGCGCACCAAGCGTCAATCCGCGGACCTGTACGCGGCTGTCTGCAAGAGCAATTCGCTCTCCAGTGAGATGGTGCGACAGCACTGCCCCGAGGTCTTTGACCGGATCTTCCCGCCGTTTGAGGGGTAGGGCAGCACGGTTCGCCCTGCGCTTCCCGGGTTCTGTGCCACCCGCCTCACCTGGGAAACGCCGGTGCGCGCGAGGGGCGGCAGAGGCGCGCCGCATGCGCCAACCGTTGCTGGGGTCTTTGCATGCGGCTTGGTGGCCTGCCCCATCATGATCCATGGAGCAAGCCAGCGGTCGGGCAACAGCGCCATCTGCATTCGGCGCTGTGACCAGATGGGAAAGGCTTAGGCTGCGGGATGATTGAAGTCTGGGGAGGAAAGGCATGAGCCCGGAGGACTTCAGCCGTCGAGTGGAAGCCCTGTGGGCAGCGCATTTCGGCTGCCGGGCGCGGGATTTTGACCGCCCCGGTACGACGCTCTTGCCGCGCGATCATCTCCGCGGAGCGGACCTGATCCACATCGTGTACCTGCGCCGACGCGCCCTGGCAGAGCTCGATCCGGCGTTGGAAGGGCAGGTCGGAGACCTTTTGGCGGACCGAGGAGACGGCGCCCTGCTTTCCTACGAGCTGCTGCAGCAGGCCTGGGGCCAGGCGCGCGTCGCTGGCGTGGAGAAGGGTCTCATCTTTCACCTGCGGCCGGGCGAGCTTGTGCGGCCCAGACTGAAGCCGGGCTTCAACCTTGGGCGCCTGAGCTCAGACAACCAGGCCGCGCTGGATGCCCTGCGTCGGCGCTGCACGGAGCAGGAGATCGAGGAAGCCTACGTGGAGATCGAGCACGAGATCGCTTGGGGATGTTTCCAGGACGGGCGGTTGGCGGCTGTGGGCAGCGGCTACCGACGCAACGGCTTCATGGATATTGGCGTGTTGACCGCCCCGGAGTTCCGCGGGCAGCGGCTGGCCCGCCACGTGGTCTGTGCCCTGGCGGATGACACCCTGGAACTGGGGCTGATCCCGCAGTATCGCTGCAATCAGATCAACCAGGCCTCAGGCCGCGTCGCGGAAGCCGCCGGATTCACGCTGTACTTTACGACAGAGAGTGTGAAGGTCAAGAGCGCCGGCCGCGGCTGATCTGCCCGGCGCCGCGAGGCCCGGTGGAACTACCTGAAGGGGGTGCCCGAGCTGTAGATGTAGAACGCCAGCGCGTGCATATAGAGAAGGATCACGAGCACCGGCAGGATCCACAGCCGGGCCGTTCGGGTTTCGGCGGCGGCCAGCAAGGCTCGTTGCCCCCGGTTGCCCCCGGGTGCTGCGCGCTGTGAAGAGCCAAAGGCCCCGATGAACGGAGCCGAGAGCAAGTAGAGCAGGTTCCACGCGACGAGCCACGCGGGATAGACCCCGGTGACCGTCTCACGCGCCTGGACACGGAACAGGTAGACGCAGGTGATCGTGATGCCAATCATCCCGAAGAGTCCCAGTGCCACGGGCCATCGGAATTGCCGCAGCCTGGCGGTCCACGCCCAGCCCCCGGCGGTTTGCCCTTTGAGACCCATGATCGTGAAGATGCCGATCAAGACCGAGGCACTGTTCACCAGCATGTCGCTCCAGCCGTAGAACCGCTTGGGGTGAATGCCCTGCTCCAGTTCATCCACGACTCCCAGCAGCGCCCCGCAGACGAATACCAACCTGAGCAGCCCGCTGCCCTGGTAGTCCTTGGAAAGCACCGCATACAGCAGCCAGGCTGCCAGCACGTATTCCGGGATGTGGATGTGCTTGTTGGGATTGGGCTCCAGGCCGATGATCATCAGGGCGATCATTCCCGCCGGCAGCAGGAACAGGACATTCTCCAGGCGCCTGCGGGACAGAACGATGGCGGCGGCATAGGCCACGCCCACCACCAGCACCAGGACTACCGGGATCCGGCCGGCCGTCTCCTTGCCGAAACGGTCAACGATGGCCCGGTAGAGCACAATGACCTCGGGCAGCAGAAACGTGTAGATCGCGATGGCGATCCACAGGATGAGGCGGGAGTGGTCGCTGCGCGCGGGGGAAGTGTCGTTGCGCCGGGCTTTCATCGGGGGATGGGCAGATTGTACCCTCGACCGGGATGGGGCCGGTTCTGGCGATCAGGCTGGCCCCACAAGCGCTCGGGAGTGGCGGCACGGCCGACAAGCCGCACTGCCGCAAGGTAATAACCTTGGCAGGTCTACTGCGCGGCCTGGATGAGCTTTGATTCTTGCATGATGGAGACCAGAAAGACGCCCAGCGCCATGCAGGCGGCAAACACCAGCAGCGAGGGCGCGAAAGATCCGTGAACGCGGTTGGACCATTCCATGGCGCCCACGGCCACTACCGACACCTGCCCGGCCAGCGTGAAGACGCCCAGGGACGTGCCTTCCGGTGCAGGGTAGCAGATCTCCGTGGCGTATTGCAGCGCCACGGGATACACACCCATGATCGTGAGGCCGAGCAGGAACGAAACCACCGCCAGCCACAGGAACCCGTTGACGTAGGCCAGCAGCACCAGGAAGGGGATCGAGAGCAGCGCGCCGAGCACCAGCACCGGCTTGCGCTTACGCAGCCGATCCGAGGCGGAGGAGAACAGCAGGAATCCCAGCATGCCTCCGATCATCAGTAGACCGCCAACCAGGCCCGCCTGGCTGATGTCCAGGCCCCGGGGGCGAACCATCACCTCCACCCAGGTCAGGATGCCGTTGAAAACGGCGTTAATAATGAAGACGATGAAGGCCAGCAGGTAGAAGTCGCGCAGGGTGAAGATGTGCTTGAGCCCGTCCAGCATCAGGGCCTTCTCCTCGTGGCCGGCGGGAGTCGGGGGATGGTCCCTGGCAAGCACCACGAACAGCAGCGCCGAGACCGCGCCCAGGACGCCGTAGAACAGCATGGTGCTGCTCAGTCCCCAGGCTTCCAGCAGCACGGGCGTGGCGATCTGGCCGATGACGATGCCGAGCAGCGTGGCCATGCCGCCGATGCCGACGATGGTGGCGCGCTCCTCCAGGCGGAACCAGTTGGCCGCCATCTTGGTGCCGGAGTTGAGGAACAGCGGCTGAGCGATGGCGATGCCCGTGGTCATGATCAGCGTCAGGGTGTAGTTCTGCGTGAAGAGGCCCCGCAGCAGCCCGAAGACCGCCATCATGATGGCACCCAGGCTGACCGATCTCTTGAAGCCCCAGGTATCGATGGCCCAGGAGGCCGGAAGCGCCAGGGGAATGTAGACATACATGAAGATCAGGGCCAGCAAGCCGATCGCATGATCGGGCACGCCCAGGGCCGCGCCGGCTGCCTGGTTGATGGGCGCGTAGCAGATCCAGAAGATCTGCATCATCAGACTGATGAAGGCGTAGGCGGCCAGCACCACCCATCGGTAGCCATAGACCCGGACTTGCCTTGTGCCCATTGCAGAAGTCATCCGGACATCTCCTCCACGATAAGGCGCCCGGCCGTGGTTCCAGCATGCCGGGCGCCGTCTTCCTGCCGACGGCTCCCGCCTCAAGGCGCTTGCCTGCTACAACCCGGCTGATCAGCTTCGTTGCGGCTTGTGGAGCTGGGCCTTGGGGGGGCAGCGGCCGCCGCGCCCGCTTCACAGAGAGCGAGCAATGGGCTGCTTGCGGCGCGCAGCAACCGCCCACGGGCCGCACCCTTGGGTCGGCCTGTGTGTTTAGAAGGACACTGGAGCCGCCGGGTGTGCTGCGAATCTCAATTCCGGCCCAGGCATTCCCTTGCGTGGTCCCGGTTTGGAGTTCGTGACCGGACTGCGCCCATGAAGGCTCCCGGGAGGACATTTGAACGCGATCAAGCGGATAATCTGGCGGGTGGTCCTGGGGTTCGTGCTGCTGGCGGTGGTCCTAGCCGGCGCCGCCACCTACTACGCCAAGGGCTATCTTCCCGGCGCGGTCGCGCCCCGGTCATTCCCCCAGGTGGATGGGCAGCTGCAGCTGGCGGGGCTCGAACAGCCGGTGGACATCTACCGCGACGCCTGGGGCGTGCCGCACATCTATGCCGCCAGCGTCCACGATCTGTTCTTTGCTCAGGGGTTCGTCCATGCCCAGGAGCGGTTCTGGCAGATGGATACCTGGAGGCATATCGGCTCGGGCCGGCTGGCCGAGATGTTTGGCGAGGGCGCGGTGGAAACCGATGCGTTCCTGCGCACATTGGGCTGGCGCCGGGTATCCGAGCGCGAGCTATCCCAACTCCAGCCGGATTCGCGGCTGCTGCTGGAGGCGTACGCGCAGGGGGTGAACGCCTATTTGAAGGACAGAGAACCCACGGCCGTGAGCCTGGAGTACGCCGTGCTCAAGCTGCTCAACCCCGGCTATAAGATCGAGCCCTGGGAGCCGGTGCACTCGATGACCTGGGCCAAGGCGATGGCCTGGGATCTGCGCGGCAACCTGGATGAAGAGATCGAGCGCGCCATTCTGCTGAAGACACTTGGGCCGGAGAGGGTGGAAGAGCTCTTCCCGGCCTATCCACCGGATCACCCGACCATCGTGCGCAGTGCAAACGCGGGCAGCACCGCCGGCGCTCTGCGGCGAGCCGGGATGACCGACCTGCCCGACGGACCGCTGGCCTCCGTCCAACACAACGCGGCCCTTTTGAGCGGGCTGCTGGGGCCCGGGAGAAGCGGCGCTGGGTCCAACTCCTGGGTGCTGGCCGGCTCGCGCACCGTGAGCGGCATGCCCCTGTTTGCCAACGATCCGCATCTCTCTTCGCAAATGCCTTCCATCTGGTACCAGGTGGATATGCACTGCAAGCCGAAGACCGAAGCGTGCCCCTACTCGTTCGCCGGGTTTTCCTTTGCGGGGGTGCCCGGGATCGTCATCGGTCACAACGACGACATCGTATGGGGCATGACCAATCTCTCCCCGGATGTGATGGACCTGTTCATCGAGCGGGTGAATCCCGAGAACCCCGATCAGTACGAAATGCAAGGCCAGTGGGTGGATTTTGAGAAATCCTCGGAGACGCTGCAGGTCGCCGGCCAGGAACCCGTGCAGCTGGAAATCCGCAGCACGCGCCACGGCCCCGTGATCTCAACGGTATACGGGGACCTGAAGGACGAGATCGACGGCGAGGAAAAGGACTTTGTGCCGTTCCGGGAGCGCGCCGGCGTGACGCTGCCGGAGGACTACGTCATCACCCTGGCGTGGACCGCACTGAAGCAACCCAGCCC
>DATIPW010000182.1:0-2686 GCA_035471605.1 Anaerolineales bacterium
GGGAAATTTCTCAGACTGGCCAGCACTGCAGTCGCGGAGAAAGGTGCGAAAGGGATGAATGTACACATGACTTTCAAGCAATCGACGTGGGCAGTCTTGGTGGCGGTGGTCCTGGTTGGGTGCGGCGCTCCTGCAGCCAACCCCACAGCATTTGTGCCAACTGCCACACTTACTGCGACGGCGCCGGCGGCGCCTACTGCTGGATCCAGCGCCTCGCTGCGCAAGCTGACCGTCGAGGGTGTGGAGCGGTCTTATCTGCTTCACACCCCGCCCGGTCTAAACAGCAACCAACCCGTGCCGGTGATCTTCGCCTTCCACGGTATGGACGACAATGCACTGACCATGGGCAATATGGCTGGATTCGATGATGTCGCCGACCGGGTCAGCTTCCTCGTTGTGTATCCTGAAGGCGTCCAATTCAATCTCTTCAAAGGCTGGAACCTAAGCACGGGTGGCACCGGGGAAGTGAACGAACTTGCGTTCATTCATCAGATCCTTTCAGACCTGGACACCATGGCTACGATTGATGCCAAGCGTGTCTATGCTGCAGGATTCTCCATGGGCGGTGACCATGCCTATCAGCTTGCCTGCGATACCGACATATTCGCCGCCGTTGCCTCTGTATCCGCCCGGATGGAATACGGCGCCTGCCAGCCATCCCAGGCAGTTTCCGTGCTGCACGTCCACGGACTGATCGACCCTTTTGTAACATCTCTTGCCGTTGTTGAACAAGGCATCGCAAACTGGGTGCGGCTGAATGAATGCACAAGCCCTGGGCAAGTGGAGGAACTCTGTCACACGTTCGTGGGCCAAAGCAAGAGGTTGGGTGAGTGCGCGGACTCTGCGCAAGTCGACGTCACCCATACTGTCTATCAGTCCTGTCAGGCTGGCACCGCAGTGGAGCTATACACCATAGCTTCGGGTCGCCACACGTGGCCAACAATTTACGAGCCGCCGTTCTCGCAAGTCATCTGGGATTTCTTCGCAGAGCACCCCAAACCGTTGCAGGAGGAAGCGGCCGGCTAGTGAAACAACAGAGCATGGTGTTGGCGCACAGAACCTGAACGCAGTGCTAGCTGCAGGGTGAAACTGCCTCATCACGAAGACCTGCGATTTCATGAGCTCTTCACGAGCATAGGCCCAGGCAAGGCCTATGTGGGAGGGTGCCCGCAAGGCCGGGGAAGTCAGGCCGCCGCCTCGGCGGGTCCATGGCGGGGGCGCGTGCATGCATGAGGAGGGCGACATGAAGGATCACTTCTCACGAATCTTGATTGCGACATTTCTCAGCCTGGCGGTCACGGGTGGCTGCGGACCGGGTGAGGCGGCCCCTGCGGCGGGGCCTACGGTCACGGCGGCCGCGGCCGCCACCTCTGTTCCAACAGCGGCTCCAACAGCTTCGGACACCCCCACTTCCGTTCCGACCGTGGCGCCGTCTCGGGCTCCCACCGCCACCTCGGAGCCCGTGGCGGTGGTGTGCCCGGCGGATGTCAGCCAACGCATCGATTTGTTCACTTGGTGGGCGGCGTCTGCGGCGGAGGTGAAAGCGTTCGACGCCATGATGCAGGTCTTCATGGTGCAGTGCCCCGGGAGCCGGCTTGCCAACATGGCCCTGGTCCCGGAGCTGCGCGACCGGGTGCGGGCGGAGCTGGCGAGGCGGCTGCAGGCTGGCGATCCGCCGGATTCCTGGCAGACGCATGCCGGACAGGAGGGCATCGGCAACTATGTGCCCGCCCGGCAGATCGCGCCACTGGATGATTTGTTCCGGGAAACGCGCTTCCGGTTTGCGGTACCGGCGCAACTGGTGGACCTGATCTCCGAGAACGGGCATCCATACAGCGTTCCGGTCAACGTGCACCGGTCGAATGTCATGTGGTACAACCCGAAGGTCCTAGAGGCCGCCGGCGTCACGCGGGTGCCGTCCACTTACGAGGAGTTCTTCTCCGCCTGTGACCAGATCAAAGCCGCCGGCCGCACGTGCCTGGCGTTGGGTCCGCGCTGGACCGCGATGCACCTGCTGGAGAATGTCATGCTGGGAACGCTGGGCCCCGCCAGGTGGTCGGCGCTGTGGACCGGCTCCGGCGATTGGTCCAGCCCAGAGGTGACGGATGCGCTCAATACCTATGCAAGGGTGCTCAGCTATGCCAACCCCGACCACGATAGATTCCCCGACTGGGCTCCGGCTGCGAAGTTGGTCATCGATAACCTGGCGGCGTTCAACATCATGGGTGACTGGACCTACGGCTATTTTGCCAATCCCGCGCCGGACGGCTTGGGGCGGGTGCCGCACACCGATTTTGACTGGGCGCCGGCGCCCGGCACGCAGGGCGTCTTCATGTTCCTGGCGGACAGCTTTGTAATGCCGGCAAATGCGAAACACCCGGATGCCAGCGCGGCCTGGCTGACCGTGGCCGCCTCGCGGGCGGGGCAGGAGGCGTTCAATCCCTTGAAGGGCTCGATTTGCGCCCGCACCGACTGCGACCCGTCGTTGTTCGGGGAGTATTCGCAGGCGGCGGCCAGGGATTGGGCCAGGGACACGCTGGCGGGCAGCCTGGTGCACGGCGTCGTCGCCAACGACTCCTGGAGGGGGAACATCGATACCGCTCTCGGAAACTACCTCAAGGATCCGACGCGGGTGGCGGAATTCCAAACGGCGCTGGTACTCGCCTGCCAGTTCAACGGCGCCTGC
>DATIPW010000183.1:0-3053 GCA_035471605.1 Anaerolineales bacterium
AAATCCACCACATGCACCCTGCTCGAACTTCCCAAGATGACCGATCCCCGCGGCAATCTTTCCTTTGTCGAGGAGACACGCCACATCCCGTTTGCGATCCGCCGCGTTTTCTTCCTTTATGATGTGCCGTCCGCGGAAAGACGGGCGGGGCATGCCCTGCGCAGATGCCACCAATTCATTGTTGCGATGTCCGGCAGCTTTGACGTGCTTGTGGATTACGGGGGCGGACGCGAGCGATTCCGGCTGAGCCGAGCTGACCACGGCTTGTACCTTCCCCCTCTGGTGTGGCGAGAGATCGAGAATTTCTCGACCAACTCGGTGTGCCTGGTACTGGCCTCAGAATTCTATGACATTCAAGACTACGTTGACACCTACGAAGACTTTCTGAAGGTCGTGGGGACACCCAGCCGATGAACATACCGTTTCTTGAAATGAAGGCGCCCTACCTAGAGCTGCAGTCGGAGCTGGATGAGGCGTACCGGCGTGTCATGGAGTCCGGTCAATACATCTTGGGCGATGAAGTGCAGGCCTTCGAGGCGGAGTACGCCGCGTACTGCGGCGTCAAACACTGCGTCGGCGTCGGGAACGGCTTGGAGGCGCTGCATCTGATCTTGCGCGCGCTCGGGATCGGTCCGGGGCACGAGGTCATTGTGCCAGCCAACACCTACATTGCCACGTGGCTGGCGGTATCCTACGCTGGGGCCACCCCGGTGCCCGTGGAACCCGACGCGCGCACCTACAATCTCGATCCCGCCCTCGTGGAAGCGGCCGTGACGCCCAAGTCCCGGGCCATCCTGCCGGTGCACCTGTATGGACAGCCGGCCGACATGCAGCCACTGGTGGAGATTGCACGCCAGCACGGCTTGAAAGTCATCGAGGACGCAGCCCAGGCTCATGGCGCCGTCTACGAGGGCCGCAAGGCAGGCGCGTTGGGCGATGCCGCGGGCTGGAGCTTCTACCCAGGCAAGAATCTGGGCGCCCTGGGAGACGCCGGCGCGGTGACCACCGACGATGATGATCTGGCCGATCGGGTGCGCATCCTGCGCAACTACGGGTCGCGTACCAAATACTACAACGAGATCAAGGGCTTCAATTCGCGGTTGGCCCCGCTGCAGGCCGCCCTGCTACGGGTAAAGCTGCGTCATCTTGACGCATGGAACCTGCGGCGGAAGAAGGTCGCGGCGGAGTACCTGCAAGGTCTTGGCAAGGCACCAAGGATCGAGTTGCCGTTTGTTCCCGAGGGCATGGATCCCTCCTGGCATCTGTTCGTGGTTCGGCACCCTGAGCGCGATGCGTTGCAGGAGCACCTGGGGCGCCTGAGCGTCGGCACGCTAATACACTACCCCGTGCCCCCTCACCTTTCGATGGCCTACCAGGAGATGGGTCTGGGCGAGGGCACATTCCCGGTCACCGAGCGGATCGCAAAGACTGCTTTGAGCCTGCCGATGGGCCCGCACCTGGCGCCTGAACAGATGCACGCAGTCATGGATGCCGTAAGGCAGTTCTAGGCCGCAGCCCTGCGCCGCAGGTGCTGCCTGCGGATCACGAGTCGCCACCACCACCGGACGAGCTCCAGCAGCGTCCGGCCCACTCGCCGGAAGTTGAAGAACTGCGACTCTCCATACTGCCGGTAATAATGGTGCACCGGGATCTCCACAAAGCGAAAGCCGGCGTCCTGAATTTTCTTCACCATCTCAAACGTGATGGTGCCGCTCTTCGACTCGAGCTGGACGACATCAAATATCGAGCGCCGCATCAGCCTGAAGTCGCAATCGACATCCCGGATCACAAGCCCAAAAGCGATCTTGACGAAATATTGATAGGCCAGGCCGATCAAGATGCGGTGCAGTGGATCCCGCCGTTTGATCTTGTAGCCGTTGACGATATCCACCCCGTCGATGACCCCCTGCACCAACAACGTCAGCTGACGGGGATCATACTGGGCGTCTCCGTCGGTGTAGAAGATCCATTCCTTGGAAGCGCGGGCAAAACCCTTCCGCAGCACGCCGCCGTATCCGCTCGGGTGCGGTTCATGGAAGATGCGCAGGTTGCGCGGATAGAGGCGCTGCATTTCCTCCAGCACCAACGCCGAGTCGTCGTCGCTGCCGTCGTTGATGACCAGCACCTCGAAATCCTCCGCTACGGTGCCGGCCACCTGCATCGCCCGGACAATCATTGTGGCAATCGTGCCGCCGTCGTTGTAGCAGGGATAGAAGACCGTCAAGCTGGCAAGTTTCATCGCGGTGGACCGGAGTGAAAGGGCCAATACATTTGGCGCGGCGCGGGCGAACTGCCATGCCCGCCAGACACCGCCACTACCAGAACGTATGCCCGCGTTGGATTATAAGCGGAAGACTCTGCGCGAACCACGCGCGACAAGGCGTATCTTTTCCCGGATGATATGATGGGCTTAGCTCAATAGCTTTGATTCGGGCAGCGCGCCGGCGCCAGCCCAGCCCGGACATGCCGGAAGGGACTGTATGACGAAGGGATCGATGAGAGATCTGCTTGCCTACCTCGAAGACCACGCGGGCCAGATGCTCAGCGACCTGGAGAGTCTGGTGCGCCTGGAATCGCCCTCGCATGACAAGAACAGGATCAATGAGGCGCTAGCTCTGATCGAAGACTGGTTCGCCAGCAGAGGCGAGGTCAGGCGGCACGCCGGAGAATCGGGGGACCTGCTGCAGATCCGCCTTGCCGGGACAGCAGCCGAGCGCGTCCTGCTGCTGGCACACATAGACACGGTGTACCCTGCCGGCTCCTGGAAGCAGATTTGGCGAACCGAAGGTGAAAACGCGCTTGGGCCGGGGGCCTTCGACATGAA
This sequence comes from Anaerolineales bacterium, assembly GCA_035471605.1. Lineage (GTDB taxonomy): Bacteria > Chloroflexota > Anaerolineae > Anaerolineales > Villigracilaceae > Fen-1038. Next base: position 2,825 of record DATIPW010000183.1, read on the forward strand.
GGGGGGGATCGTTCAGGCCAGCTGGGCACTGCGGAGCCTGCAAGATCTGGGACATGGGCCTGCCGCGACGATTGACCTTCTGATCACCCCCGACGAGGAGGTCGGTTCAGCAGCCGGCCGTCCGATGATCGAGCACCTGGCACGGGGCGCGCAGGCGGTGCTTGTGCTTGAGCCGCCGTTCATGAATGGAGATCTGAAGATCGCTCGCAAGGGGGTGGGGGAGTACACC
>DATIPW010000184.1:0-1787 GCA_035471605.1 Anaerolineales bacterium
TCGGCCGCGGGCTCAGAAATGGCTGTCACAGGAGGCGCGGGCTCAGAGGTGGCGGGCAAAGAAGGAAAGGGCGGAGGAAGGGCTGTGAAGGTTGACGTGGGAGGGGGCGCGGGCGCCATTGCGCAGGCGGCCAGCAGGAGAACTGGCAAGGCAGCAATGCACGTGGTTCGTGTCAAACGGTCCAGCAGGAACCTCCTTTGGCCGCGCGCGCGGCCCCGCACGAATGGAAGCGGCGCGGATCTTCCGCGGCTGGTCCACTTGGCGTGCCAGCCCCGTTGCTCTGGAACTTCTGAGCTTCGGTCTGGTGGGCGGCCGAGCATGCACTTATCCCCGTGCCCGCCTCCCGGAGTCTGCCCCCCTTTCTCTTCGTGCACCTAGAAAGAGAGGCTGCGTGTCACCCTACTCTTCCTTGGGTGGAACAATGAGCAAGTACAGGCTGATGGGGATCAAGAGCAGGCTGACTATGAGCACCCATGTGGGCAGCCCAAACCAGGCGGTCAGCGCATCCACCCCCACAGCCAGCAAGCCGGCGCCAGCCACGATCAGCAGCATCTTGCCGGTCAGTCGATAGTTGGCGGGAACAAAACCTGCGGGTCGATTCATATGCGTTCCTCCCGTGAGCTGGCTGGCGGCAGGAGTTGCCTGCGGGGGCTCGCCGCCATCATGGTACCACGCCGACCGCCACCCGCAGTTCACCGTGTGACAAGCGGAGATCCGCCGGGGCCATCTGTGTGCCGGCCGCGCGGCGGATCTCAAGCATTCCGATGGAACGATGGCGACCCGGTCACCGGGAACGCCGAAACCGAACGGGCCGAGCTGGCGTCACTGCCGGCCGAGCTTGAAAAGCCTCCATCCAACGAGCAGGTACCAAATCGTTGCCAGCAGGGCGTTGACGATATGTGACGGATCCGAGGGCCCGATGATGTACGGAAACACCACCGCTGGCACTGCCGTGATACCCACCGCAATGCCCAACCAGGCCATGGCCTTGCCGAAGCGGCCCTGCAACATCACTATGCCCGCCACCAGCGTCCCCAACGCGGGGATTCCGACTGAGTAGAGGGGCGCCAGCGGTGACGCCAAGACGGCTGCCGGCGCCGCCGCCGCTGCCGCAAGAAGCGCCCTCTCCGACTCCGTCGCCGCAGCCACATATTGGCTGCCCAGGGTGAACAGCGCCGCGTGGTTTGTCCAGCCCACCGCCAGGTCAAGGATGACAAATAGCAGGTGGCAGGCCAACGCCACCAGCGTCAAACCCCGGTTGATGTGCTTCAGGGTCTCATACAGCGCAAGCCACACAACCACGTAGATCAGGTCGGTGCCGACCATCAGCCACAGGATGGTCCACCATCCGGCCGGATGCGCCGCGTAATGCACCAGCCGGTCCTCCGTGCTAGGCGGCGCGATCCCCACGCTGCCGTAGACCGGAAAGGTCAGGAACCAGCCGAGTACCAGGATGAAGGTTGCGACCGCGCCGACGCGGTAGAACCACTTGACCTCGGGGTCGACCGCAGCGGGATGCACTGCGTGCTCGCTCATGGCCTATTCTCCTCTTTTGCGATGGCTTCTTGGGGAATCACAGGAAGAAAATGCGCCGGTCGAAAGGGGCGGGCTGCGGCGCACGAAACCGATTTCACATGCTCTGCTACGAGGGAAACACCCGATTCATGCAGGAGTTGCCATGTTGCTGTGCGGGGGTGATCGTTTTGCGCAGGCCGCCGACGTCCCGCCGCGCGTGATCCCAGGCTACGGGGCAGGCATGGGTGGAAAGAAGCCTTCGGGCACGTACC
>DATIPW010000185.1:0-1853 GCA_035471605.1 Anaerolineales bacterium
AAAGATCATCGACTTCGTGATCTGGCCCAGCGCGCACCCGGCGCGTTCGGCTGCCTCCTGAGAGGTGCGCGTGCTCTCCGCGAACTCGATCACTTTGCAGGAAAGGCCGCGCGCGGTCAACAGGTCCTGGACGCGCTGGGCAGTCGGTGAGAGGGACATCGGCTGACTCCCGGTGTTAGAATTCTTTGTGGAGTATATCGCGCGGTGCCCACACACAAGGAAATCTATGCCTCGCACGCCACGCAGTATGAGGCGCTAGTATCGTGCGAGGATTACCAGGGCAACATCCTTGCGGCCATTCAGAAAATTGTCCCACCGGAGAATCTGGATGTGATCGACCTGGGGGCAGGAACGGGGCGGCTGGCAAGCCTGCTGGCTCCGCTGGTCCGTCGCATGCTGGCCTTCGACCTTTCACCGCACATGCTTCGAGTGGGGCGCGAAAAGCTGCGCTCCGGGCGGAATAACAGTCGTTGGCTGGCCGCCGCTGCCGACCACCGCTGCCTGCCGCTGGCCGGGTCAAGCGCTGACCTGATCGTTGGCGGCTGGAGCGTGAGCTACGTGGCCACTTGGCATCCGGACAGTTGGCGCAGTGAACTGGACGCATGGCTCAGCGAGGCCCGTCGCGTGCTGCGCCAAAACGGCCGCATCATCCTATTAGAGTCTCTGGGAACAGGCAACGAAGCTCCGCAGCGGCTGCCTCACCTCGAGAATTTCTACGATTGGGTCGAGAGAGCGGGCTTTGCGGCCGGCTGGATACGCACAGACTACCGCTTCCAGAGCCTTGCAGCGGCCGAGCAACTCGCTGGATTTTTCTTTGGGGAGCAGATGCTTCCCTCAATCCGGCGTGCACCCGAGATTACTCTCCCGGAATGCACAGGGGTTTGGTGGATGCAGGTGGGGCAGGGGGCGCCCGCCGGCGGCGGCCGTGCCGCATGACGCTGGGCTCAGCCCCACTATTCCCGAATGAAGGTCCCGTTTCGGAGCTCGACCAGCGCCTGGCGAATCTCCTCTTGCGTATTCATGACGAATGGACCATACGGGGCAATCGGCTCTTCAAACGGTAAACCTGCGATCAGCATGAAGCGCACTCCGGTCTGGGAGGTGCGCGCGCTGATTTGCTCCCCGGGGCCGAACCTCACCATGCGCACGGCCGATATGTTCTGATCCCCAAAGGCTGCCTCGCCTTCGAAAACGTAGGCCAGGGCCGTATGTTTGGCAGGCACGCGGTGTACAAACTCCGTGTTGGGGGCAAGGCGCGCCTCCAGATAGAGCGGCGCGGCGGCGATGTCTTTCACGGGACCCACCACCCCCTGGACCGTGCCCGCCACAACTCGCACCTGCAGTCCAGGTGCTTCGACCGTGGGGATTGTGTCCGCGCTGACCTCTTGGTATCGCGGTGCTGTCATCTTCAGTCTCGAGGGAAGGTTTACCCACAATTGAAAGCCGTAGATGGCGCCACTCGGCCCACGCCGGGGCATTTCTTCATGCAGGATGCCGCGGCCACTGGTCATCCATTGCACGTCCCCGGGACCGATAAGCCCGCTGTTGCCCAGGCTGTCGCGGTGATGAGTCGAGCCCTCCAGCATGTAGGTTACCGTTTCGATGCCGCGGTGGGGATGCATCGGAAATCCGCGAATCGGACCCTCGATCGGATCGTTGAAGGCAAAGTGGTCAAATAGCAGGAACGGATCAAATACGTTGCTGGCGCGGGGCGCGATCGAGCGCCGGAGCAACACTCCGGCACCCTCGATCACATAATCGGGGTCGATTGCAGATTGGACCTGACGTGTCGTGTACATGCTGCCTAGACGCCCAGCCGCCATGAATCTTACCGCACAGGCCGCCGTCGGTGA
>DATIPW010000186.1:0-29963 GCA_035471605.1 Anaerolineales bacterium
CCGTTCGACGGCACCAGCTCAAACCATTTCAAGTAGCCCGTGGATGGCACCATGTAGCCGTGGTGATAATCCATCCGATCTCGAAGACTATACAAAGTCAGGTAGTCCTTGCGACGGTAGCTCAGCAATCGGACCTTGTCGGTGTACCCCAGGGCCGCGAAGTATTCGATGGCTTCCTGGATCGGCACTTCGCGTTTGACCAGCGGAATATCCCGCTCCACCAGAGACCGCATTCGAGCCTGTAGTTGTGCAAGATCGTCTGCCGTGAGTGGATCGCGGCCTATGACCTGGCAGTAGTAGCCTCCAAATGAGATCGAGTGGTCAATCCGGAGTTCAGCGCCGGAAAACAGATCCGCAAATGCCATTTCCAGCAAGAAGTTTAAGGATCGGCGATATATCAGGGCGCCGTCCGGTTCGGACATGCTGACCGGCCGAACAGCAGATTCCATCCGGATCGGGTAGGTCAGCTCGCGCAGCTCGCCGTCCACATCGGCAGCCACCACGGGGATGGAGAATTCGATCGCCTTGAGAAATTCCCCTACCGGCGCGCCGCGCACACCCGAAAGAACGCGCCCATCGGGAAGATGGATTTCAACTTCCAGGCGTTGCTTGATAACCCGCACGTGCGGTTCTGTGGTCATGGGTTTGAGCTCGGGAGCCGAATTGTATCACTGCCCCCAGGAACGCCTTCAGGGCTGCTCCCGGGCCCGTTTTTTCACCGGCTACCGTGTGCTCACGTGCGTGCGGAATGCAGCAACCAGTTTTTCGGGCTGTCGCGAGAATTCATCCATCTGAATCCTGCGGTCAGCTAGCGACAATAGGGTTTCGGTCAGGAACGCGTTGATCGGAGTGGGGATGCCCGCTTCCCTGCCAGCCCGCGCCACGGCGCCATGCAAGTACTCCACCTCCGATTGGCCCCGCCCGGAGTGCAGGTCAATATGCAGTGACGGCATTTTGCCCCCGCGGCCTGCCCCTGCCGCACGCGCCAGAAACGGTCTCGATAACCACGTCGGCAGTCTGACAGTCAGCGCCAGGGCCCTTACCGGGGTTCCGGGAAGATCAACCACCGGAATCGCTCGCGCCCGCATCACGTCCAAACACTCGCGCAACGCGCCAATTTCGAGTCGGTACAGCGCCGGATGTTTGAGTACTTCCGCCGCCGTCATATCAAGTATTGCCGATATGGGATTGGCGATGAGATTGGTGAGGAGCTTCGACCATTTCATGGCATCGGCATTGGGGAATGGCCGGGCGTTGAGTCCAGCAGAATTCGCTGATTCCAGCACGCGGCCAGAAATGGGATGATTGGAGACGATGCCCACACCGCGCAGTCTCTCCAGAACAATGTCCCCAGGTCCGTGACGGCCAATCGCGCTGGTGACCGTGGCAGCCAGAACTTTCGTCTTGCCCAGAACTGCCGCCATCTGGGCTTCGTTCTCCACTCCGTTGCTGAAGCACAGGATGGGCGGCAGGCGCTCTCCCCCCGGCCCCATGGATTGAAGGGCCGCCGGCGTGTCAAACGATTTGAGGGCAAAAATGGCAGCGTCATAGGGGCCGTGGCCGAGGGCTTCATCGAGAGACCCGGCAAAAGTGGCCGCCTCTGGAGGGATGAAACTTAGCCCGCCGCCGCGCCTTCGCCTGTCGGCGCGCAGATCAAGCCTCAGCCCGCGCTGACGCAGCACCTCCAGAGCCCCGGGCTGTTCCAAGAAAACGACGTCGTCACCCGCCAAAGCCAGGGAGCCGCCAATGTAAGTCCCAATGGCCCCCGCTCCAAAGCTTAGCCACTTCAATCTGGGCATGATCAGTGAGAGAACAGATGGGGCAGCATTGGCGTGCAAGCCAGAAAACGGGTGGAGCAGCTCGAAGCCGACGACGGGCGAAATTCGAGCAAGCGCGCCATTCGGGACAGCTTGGCTTCGTCTGCAGCCGGTACCGACTCAGGATGCTGCATCATCTCGGGGCTTCTTCACGAGAAAGACCGGCCGGCGCTTGACCTCCTGAAAGATGTAGCCGACGTAGACACCCACGAACCCCAGGAGCAGCATCAGCATCGCACCCACAATCAGGATTACAAACATAAGTGAGCTCCACCCCGGCGCCAGGCCCGACGTCCGACCCGTCAGCCAGAATGACAGCACGTAGGCCATCTCGGCCAAGGCCAAGCAGAGAAGAAGGGCGCCAAGGCTCAAACCCACGTAGAGCGGTGCAAGGGAGAATGAGAATATCGCATCCATGGCAAGGCGCAGCATCTTGCCCGCGGAGTACTTCGAAGTTCCGGAAACCCGGCGCCCTTCGTGATACGGCAGGATGATACTTCGATACCCGATCCAGGAGATCATTCCCCGGAGGAACCGATGGTATTCGGGCATGGCTTTCAACGCGTCCACCGCCTCTCGCGAGAGCGCCCGGAAGTCCGCCGCGCCTGGCAGGACATGGGTGCCGCTGATCAAGTTCAGCATCTGGTAGAAACCACCAGATGTCCAGCGCTTGAACACGCCGGTCTCCGCGCTGGCCACGCGCTGGCCCTGAACAATGTCGTAGCCGTGCTCGACCAGCTCAAGCATCTGCCCAATCATTTCGGCCGGATGCTGACCGTCGCCATCCATCGTGATCACGATTTCACCTTGCGATGCATCCAGACCTGCAGTAAGGGCGGCTTGATGCCCAAAGTTGCGGCTGAGCGCAATCACCCGGATGTCCTTGCTTCGCCGCGCGAGCCTGCGCAGAAGGTCGCTCGTGCCATCCGTCGAGCCGTCATCCACGCAGTAGAACGTGAACCGATACGGCAGCGAGTCGACGACCGCCCGCAACTCCCGGTAGGTCTGCTCAAAGGTCTCAACCTCATTGTAGAGAGGCAGTACGATGTCAACCGTGGTCTTCAGACGACGTGGCATATGATCTCTCCGGCGGCGGTTTCCAACATGGTGCACGCTTCTGCGATCGCCACGCATCAGAATTCAAAACCGAGCACGGCCTCAATCACTTCCTCCTGCTCACGGCCTGTGAGCAGGTTGTGAAGGGGCAGGCGCACGATCTGATCACTTGCGCGTTCGGTCACAGGGAAATCACCTGGGCGGCCTCCGAAGCGCCGTCCCATTTCAGAAAGATGGAGAGGCAAGTAGTGGAAAACGGCATGAATCCCCTGCTGTCTCAGGTGAGCAATCAAGCGCGTCCGTACTTCTAGGCTAGGCATCAGCAGGTAGAACATGTGGAAAGGCTGTTCGCAGTGGGCCGGAACGTATGGCAGCAACACACCATTAGCCCTGCACCAGTCGCTCAGGGCCAGCGCATAGGTGTTCCAAGCGTTCCGGCGGTGCGACTGGATCTTTTCGCGCTGCTCAAGCTGCCCCAAGAGGTAGGCCGCCAGGATGTCGGACGGCAAGTAGGATGAACCGAGGTCGACCCATGTGTACTTGTCGATCTGGTCCCGAAAGAATCGCGATCGGTTAGTGCCCTTCTCACGAATAATCTCGGCCCGGTCGCTGAAGGCGGCCTCATTGACGATCAGCGCTCCGCCCTCTCCGCAGCTGATGTTCTTTGTCTCGTGGAAAGATTGAGCTGCCAGAACGCCAAAGGTTCCAAGTTGCCGGCCCTTGTAGCGGCCAAAGAGTCCATGCGCATTATCCTCCACCACGGGGATTCTGCGCGCTGCTGCCAGCTCCAGGATTGCGTCCATTTCGCAGCCCACGCCGGCATAGTGAACGGGCACAATTGCCCTGGTTCTTGGGCTCAAAGCCTGGCTCAGTTTCGCCTCATCAAGATTCAGCGTGTCTGCCCGGATGTCCACGAAGACAGGTCGAGCCCCCCGAAGCACAAACGAATTTACTGTGGAGACGAACGTGAAGTCTGGGAAGATGACCTCATCGCCAGGCTGGATATCCAACAAGAGTGCAGCCATTTCCAGCGCGTGCGTACAGCTTGTTGTCAGCAGAACTTGGCGCACGCCAAGTGCCTCCTGCAGCAGCGCATGACATTTCTTTGTGAAGGGGCCATCACCAGAGATGTGGCCGCTCTGCAGTGCCTCAAGCACATAGTCGCGTTCGTTGCCAACCGGAAGGGGACGATTAAAGTCAACGGGCATGCGCTTCACAAGCTCTCAACAATGATGCTGGCGGTGCGTTCAGCCATGTCGGCTGTATAGTGGTGGTCATTGAACAGATTCACCACGCGGGCGGCCAGATCCCGGGCATGAACATCCGTCCCTTCTCCCATGATCCCCACCAAAGAGCGGTAGTGGGAGCTGGCGAAAAGACCCGCCGCAAACAACCGCTTTGTCACCACGTCCGAATTCTGCAACCGTAGGTTGAAACGCCACAACTGGAAATCTGCGTCCAGTCGCACTTCTGCCGGAATCAACGCGTCATAGACGGCGTTGATCTTCCGCCTGTGTGCGACGGACCTGCGCCGCTCATTGCCAACGCGGTGGGCGAAATCCTTCCAGCTCGGAAGGGAGGCCTCAGTCTGAAGCCAGGCACAGTCGCGATAGACATACCGTCGCCCGGATTTGACGCACGCCGTGTACTCCGCCTCAAATGCCCGCATCTCAGGCTCATTATACGGGAGCAAAGGGTGCTCTGCGCCCAGCTCCTGCCCGAGGAACGCGAAACCCCCAAACCCGATATCGACTATTTTTGCATACCCTGTGCTATACAGGATCACGTCTGCAACCGGGGCCCCTGGCGGATGCAAGTCCGGTGTGCACAGACACCTATCGTCAATGATCAGGAGATTTGCCCAACGCTCCTTTGCCCAACGAAAGAAATCATCCGGCGCGGACGGATGGCCATAGGGGTGCGCATACAGCATGCCGCCAATCCTTCCCTTGGCAGCCCTGAGGCGTTTCTCGGCTAGGTCGGGATCCATGCCAAGGGAACGGGGCGAGATATCTACGAACTCGAACGGCACTCCGGACTTCATGAAGGTGAGGGGCACGATCGGGCAGATATTGGCGGGCAGGAGAAACGGCAGCCCCGGCTGGCGCCCGCACAGCACCTTGTACAGGATAGCAGAGGCCCGCGGGGCCAAAATCCTCTTCATGCGCACTGGGCGTGGGGATCAGCCATGCTTTCGGACTAGGATGGTGAAGTCGTGCAGTCCGTAATCGTGGAGCAATGCCACATCCGGCGCAAGAGCGGTTTTGCAGTAATCGAAGTAGAACAGCGGGTCTGCAAAATAGAGATCTGGGCGCGCCGCAACGCGGTCGGCATCAGAGTACCGGGACAGCATGTTGAAAGCCAGACCCTTGGTACAGAGCTGACTCATCTGTCGCAGGACGTGCATTGAGTACTCGCGCCATGCGTCCGCCGGCGCGTCAAACTTGTTGTTGAAGATCGCGCCGGCCAGGACATAATCACAGGGTCTGAGCTCAGCCGCGCTGGTCATGAAGTCGGCATTGGGGGCACCTGCGTGAGTCTCTCTGGCCACCCCGACCATCTGCTCCAGCATGTCATAGCCGTGATACATGAAATCCCAGCCTTTGGCCTGCAAGAAGGTCAGCAAGCCGCCATAGCCACAGCCGAAATCGATTATCTCAAACCGCGGGGCGGGCTCGATCACCTTAATCAACTGTTCGAATCGAAGTACCTGGGCCTCGGGCCCGTTGTAGTCCACGCCTTGTGGAACCGGGCCGTGGACCGCGATCTTGTCCCGGAAATAGCGCTTGTACTGTGCAAATGCTTTCTCAAGTTCCATGATTCCCAATCACTTCGGGTGCGAAGTATTGCCTTGCCGCGGAGCCAGTCATGAACAGAAGGTCCACGATCGAGACATTAGGGTCAAATGGAGGGTAGAGCTGGGGATATTCTGGATAGCCGTACTCCATGTACTCAAGCTGTATTCCGGCCTCCGCAAACGCCGCAGGGTCCAAATAGCTGCGGGCGGAGGGGCCGCTCAGGTAGTGGTCCGCGCCGACGCGTTCAAGGATCTGAATCAGGCGTTCCGTCCTTCGTCCAGTGATTCCTGCCAGTTCAGAGGAGCGCAAGAAGTGGGTGTGCTCGATCCCCAGCTCGCGAGCCAGTCGCACCGTGGTTTCGATCGTCAGGTCGGCAATCAACTCACGGCGTTTATCGAAAAAGGATTCGAGGAGCGGTACGTAGTCTTTGTAGAAGGGTGCTTTGTTGTAGGCGGCCGCAAACGCGTGCATATGCTTTCGCACCCAGGGCTTGCTCCAGTCAATTCGCACGTCTTTGATCGCAATGCCCGAAGTCACGCCACCGCTGTGGACTGGAATCGTCAACCAAGTCTTGCCGTTTGCGGTCTTGATCTGATTGCGATTGCGCCAACCGTGTTTGTCGTATTGCGCGTCGTCATAGAAAATGAACGTCTCGGCGCGCCGAATTTGATCAAAGTAGCCGCGCCAGGGAATGTAGGAAGGTTGCAGGATTGCCGCGATCACCGCCCGCCCCCGACCCGCTCGCGGATGGCATAGGGCGGTCTGCCGGAGCTGCGTTCAAAAAGACGCGCTAGATATTCACCGATGATTCCAAGCGCAAACAGCTGCACGCCGCTGAACATCGTAGCCACCGAAGCAAGGAAAGTGAAACCGGGAATGGATCCCAGTGTGAAGTAGACGGTCAAGACATAAACGAGAACAAAGAAGCCAATGAGGGTGAAGGCAAAGCCCAAGATACTCGCAAGCCGGAGTGGGATAGTCGTGTAGTTAGTCATCGCTCGAAGTGAAACTCTTATGAGCTTGACCAGATCATAGTTCGAGGCACCGTGTGCCCGCGGGGATTCCTCGATCTCGACCGAGGCAAAGCGCACAGTGATCCACGATAGAAGCACATCGATCAAGACGTCGCGTCCGTTCATCGCTCCGAAGGTCTCGCGCAGATCGGCACGAAAGACCTTGTACGCACTTAGATCCCGGACGGCCCTCAGGCCCATGCTCCATGAAATCATCCGCTTCACCACTACCGACGAAAGGCTTTTCCACCATGTTTGTCTGCGCCGCCGCGGCACCCCGTACACCACGTCGTAGCCTTCGTCGAGCTTGCCCAGCAGCTTCGGGAGGTCTTCGGGGCTGTGCTGCAGGTCATCGTCCATGGTCGCGATCACGTCGAATTTGGACGCCAGGATGCCGCACAAGGTGGCATTCTCTTGACCGTAGTTTCTGGAGAGTGAGATCCCGGCTACCCAGGGGAACCTCTCGGAAAGCTGCCTGATCACGCCCCAGCTGTTGTCGGGGCTTCCATCATTCACCAGGACAACCTCAAACTGCTCGGCCACGCCCGGCAGGACTGCGGCAAGCCGCTCAACCAGGACGACCAGTGTGGATTCGCCCCGATAGACCGGGATGACCACCGAGCAGTTCATCGCGGGAATTCTACCATGTGGGTTTTGAGGCTCCACGCCCTACCGCCCGCCGACGCGTTGGACTACAACTCGACTTGGTGTTGGTTCTTCAGAATATCACGAGTCCGAGTGAGTTCAGCCTGCTGGCGCCCAGAATTCCATCCCAAGGGCCCAGCCAACACCTGCGCCACCTCCTCGATGGCTCGCCCGGTCGCGCGGCCCAGCATGGCCAGCATGCATCTTCGCAGCAAGACGTCATCGAGGTGCACCACCTTCTCGTTGATCGCGATGAATTCGAACTCGCGGCGACTGTAGTCAGGGAGGCTACTTAGGGGTGCATCGTCGCCCGCTGCCATGAACTCGGCGAGCTGCAGTGCCCTTGTACCGTAGCGTTCCAAGAGAACTTCGGCACGGTCGGCGGAGGATTGACTAGCATGGGCGATTTCGGAAAGCATCTGTCTTCGAGCCTGGGCGTCCGCCGGATAGCGCCGTCCCCCTCCGATGGAGAGCCCCTTGGTTTCCACGACTCTGCTCCTTCCGAGGAATCTCAAGCATTCGTCTGTCACCTGTTCCGAGAACGCCCGCCAAGAGGTCCACTTTCCGCCAACGAGGGAATAGATCGGGAACGGCAGCTGAGTCCGGCTGGGCGGCAGGACTTGGATTTCATGGTCGCGCGTGATCTGGCCAGTGGTCTTGGACTTGCCAGCAGCCAGGGGTCTGACTCCGCTGAAACGATACACAATATCTGATCGGCTGACGACAATCTTGGGAAAGACCCGTTTCACGAGTTCGATGAAGTAGTTCACCTCGGCCTCCGTCGCGACTGCCGCGTCCGGATCAGAAACGGGTAGATCAGAGGTTCCCACCAGAACGCGATCATAAAGTGGGAAAATGAGGACAATCCGGCCGTCCTGGTTTTCAAAGAAGAACTCGTGGTCCCCAATGGCCTGACGCAGTTCTGGGTGGTTGAGCACGATGTGTGAACCCTTGGTTCCGCCGATGAAACGCGTCGGCACCCCGATTGCCTGATTGCTGAGATCGATCCAGGGACCGGTGGCGTTGACAAGTATGAGGGGCTTGACCCAAAAGAGCTCGCCACTCAACTCATCGCAAAGGACCAAGCTCTGATCCTCATACCGCTGCAAGCGCAGGTAGTTGAGTGCCGTTGCATGGTCGTTCGCTGCCTCTGCATCCAAGACCAGTTCAAGCCCCAGTCGCTCCGGCTGCAGGATCGCCCCATCGTAGTATGTGGCCGTATTCACCACGGCAGGGTTCAGCTTGTTCCACCGTCTGATGGACTCCTTCCGGCCCAAGAAGCGGTGCCTCGGTACCGTGCGTTTTGCGCCAGCAAACGCGTCATACAAGATCAGCCCAAGCTTGATCACCAGCGCTCCCCGCTCGGACGGACGGTCCAGCAGCCCCAGAAACTTCAGGGGGGCATTAAGAAGTCCCGAAAGCCTGCGGAAGATCGGGATGGTCGTAGGAAGGGGTCGCACAATGTGAGGAGCATTCGCAATCATGGCGTTGCGCTCACGGACCGCTTCGCGTACCAGTCGGAATTCGCCATTTTCCAGGTAGCGGATGCCGCCATGCGCCATATGCGAAGAGGCTGCACTTGCCCCAGAGCAAAAATCCGACCGGTCGATCAACAGCACGTCGACGCCGTTGAGCGAAAGATCGCGGAAAGTGCCGATCCCGTTGATGCCCGCGCCCACGATGAGGACGGAGATTTCGGGATTCTGTCGCAATACTTGAAGAGCACGACTTCTGTCCATGTTTCTCAGCGTTTCATGACCCGCGATTCAAATCGCCTTCCGAACGAACATGCTTGGAAGAACCGCGTCGCGCGCTTTCCATCCTGAGCGTGGGGGCCCTCGCACTCCTGATTCTGTGCAGTCCGGCTGCGCGGGCTAGGGCACCCAGTCCAGAGTCCGACTCACCGCCTTCTTCCACCCTGCGTACCATTCCTGGCGCTGGCTGGCGAGTGCCTGTGGTTGCCACGCTTTGTCGGGCCTCCACTGCGCTCTGAGCTGGTCGAGGTCCTTCCAGTAGCCCACCGCCAATCCTGCTGCGTAGGCGGCCCCCAAGGCTGTGGTTTCAGAAACAGAGGGCCGTACAACGGGCACATTCAGGAGATCAGCCTGGAACTGCATCAACAGATCATTGAACACCATGCCACCGTCAACCTTGAGTGACGTCAACTTTATGCCGCTGTCTCTCTCCATGGCCTCGAGCACCTCCAGTGTTTGGAAGGCTGTGGCCTCCAGCGCAGCGCGGGCCACGTGTCCTTTGTTCGTGTGGCGCGTCATTCCGACGATTACCCCGCGGGCATCGGAACGCCAGTGCGGAGCGAAGAGGCCAGAAAACGCCGGGACGAAGTATATACCGCCACTATCCTCCACCGACCTGGCCAACGTCTCGACCTCAGAAGAACTGTGGATGACGCCCAGATTGTCACGCAGCCACTGCACCAGGGCACCCGCTATCGCGACTGAGCCCTCCAGCGCGTAGGTCGGCTTTCGATCACCCAACTTGTAGGCAGGCGTCGTGAGTAATCCGGATCCGGATGCCACGGGGCTGTCGCCGGTATTAAGCAGCATGAAGCAGCCGGTACCGTACGTGTTCTTCGCTTCGCCAGTGCCGAAGCACCCCTGCCCAAACAGGGCTGCCTGCTGATCGCCAAGGTCGCCTGCGACCTGGATGCCGGACAGCGGCGACCCTGGCCGGACAACACCGATGCTGGCGCTGGATGCCCCTATGCGCGGCAGTATGCAACGCGGGATGGTGAGGGCCTGCAGGAGTTCATCGTCCCAGTCGAGGGTATGGATATCGACAAGCAGGGTTCGAGACGCGTTGGTGACATCCGTGTAATGTTCGCCTGTCAGGTTCCAGATGATCCAGCTGTCAATTGTGCCGAACAAAACTTCCTCGCGTTCAGCCCGGACGCGCAGGCCTGGGACGTTGTCGAGAAGCCACTTGAGCTTCGGACCTGAGAAGTATGTAGCGATCGGCAGCCCGGTCTTGTCCCGAAGTTTGTCGATTCCTGCATCGCCGGCCAGTTGGCGGCACAGGTCCTCCGTTCGCATATCCTGCCACACTATCGCATTGTGTACAGGCTTTCCCGAACGCCGATCCCAGACCACGGTTGTCTCTCGCTGATTGGTGACACCCACAGCGACGATATCCTTGGGCGCCAGATTCGCATGCTGTAACACATTCCGCACCACATCTTCGGTCGCGTTCCAGATCTCCTCCGGGTCGTGTTCCACCCAACCGGCGCGCGGAAACAACTGCCGGTGCTCCTTTTGGCTTGACGCGATCGGGGAACCCGTCCGGTTGAAAACGATGCAACGGGTGCTGGTGGTACCTTGGTCAATTGCCAGAACGGATGAAGCCATTTGAGGTGTCACTTCACGCGTGTGAGGTCCTGGGCTGAGTGGGTTCAGGAGACAGCACTCCTTGCAGCGCGATGCCTGCCGTACCAGCCTGCAACTACATGGGGCGGAACCCTTCGTGGCCCGCGCAGGAGTCCTGCTGGACTACCTATTTCTGGGACGCCCAGTTCCTCTTTCCGAGCAAGAATGCGCGACTATCCATGGGTTTCTTGCCCGCCGGCTGGACTTTGTCCAGAACCAACGCCCCTTCGGCCGCGGCCACCGCTGGCTGCCCATCTATGACAAGCCGGCTCCCAGGCAGGGCAGTCTGAGACGAACCATGCGCTTGGAGAACCTTCAGAGCAGCACCCTCGAAAAGGATGTACGTGCCAGGCCACGGGTCAAACGCCCGCACGCGGCGTTCGAGGACCTCTGTGGACAGCGAAGGATCGAGCAATCCATCCGTCTTCTTGAGCAAAGGTGCGCGGGTCGCCCTTGCGGCATCCTGCAGCTGCGGCTGCAATTCTCCAGAGACGTATCCGGGCACGGATGCCACGAGTGTCTCCGCCCCCAGCTGGGAGAGTCGCGCCGCCAGGCTGCCGCCGGTGTCCTGCGGCTCGATGGGGATCCTGCGCTGGACTATGATCCCGCCGGTATCCAGACCAGCGTCCATCTTCATGATCGTAACACCCGTGACAACGTCGCCCGCCGCTATGGCAGCCTGAATTGGGGCAGCACCGCGCCAGCGCGGGAGCAGCGACGCGTGTACGTTGAGGCACCCGTGGCGAGGCAGATCCAGAACCTCTGATTGAAGCAGTTGTCCAAACGCCGTCACGACGATGAGATCGGGCCCCCATTCTCTCAGCTGGCGGAAGGCTTCCGGCTCCGCGAGCCGGGTCGGCTGCAACACAGCCAAGCCAAGGCTGCTCGCCACCAGTTTGACCGCTGGCGGTCGAGGAGTTCTCCCTCTACCCGCAGGCCGATCGGGCTGGGTAATGACAGCCACGATCTCGTATTCGTGTGTCAGCGCCCGCAAAGTGGGAACTGCGAAATCGGGCGAGCCCATGAATACGATCCGGAGCATTCTGTGCATTCTAGCACAACAGAGTTCCTGAACCATCAAGCCGTTGCCTTCCAGGCGGTTCCGTTGTACAATAGCCTCAATTCAGACCAAAATAGGAGGAAGAATCCATGTCACCAGCGACGGTCTCGCCCGATGCCACCAGTGATGACAAGCTCTGGGCAGCACTTGGATACCCCATCGTCCTGATCGCCATCATCATGCTCCTGATGGAGGAGAAGAAAGTCCGGTCATTCATCAAGTATCACGCCGTCCAGGCCATTGCAGCGAACGTTGTGCTCTTCGTACTGGGCATCGTAGTGTCAATCGTGACCTTTGGCTTCGGTGGCATTTGCGTGCCACTACTCTGGCTGGTCTTCCTGTACTGGGCCTATCTTGCCTACCAGGGCCAATTGTTCGAAATTCCGGTAGTGACCAAGTTCATCCAGAACCAAGGATGGATATAGCCTGCCAGTAGGCCAAGACCGGCGGGCGTTTCTGAGGCCCCGCTTCCTTGCTTGGCACGGCTTGCATACCTGTATGCGGATTCGCACTGCATAGGTTCCGGGAGACTGATCCTCTTGACTCCCGGGGGAGAGCCACATACAATAGTTGCACTTGTTTTGGGAAGTACAATCTAGCGGCGGCAGGGAAGAGATCCGGCGACTTTGCGGCGGACGCCGAAGGGGCAAGTCTGGACCATCGAGCACGGCCAGGCGAATCTCTCAGGCAAAGAGGACCCTGCCACCCAGGTCTCTGGAGAGTCCCGCGAGGGACACCGACGGTGCAAGTCCCTCCCCGAGCGTCTGACGCCGCGGAGCGGGCGAATCTCTCAGGTCCATTGACAGAGACGCATGGCTGGCAGCCATGCGTCTCTTCTTGTTTATCTGGCCCGGGCACCTTCACCCCTGAGGAGGCTTCTGCATGAATACCCCAGCACATCTCAAGTACACAAAGACTGACGAATGGTTTGATCCCGCCACGGGCGCCCTCGGTCTGACAGACTATGCCCAATCCCAGCTGTCCGACATCGTGTTTGTAGAGGTCCAGGTCGAAGCCGGCGAAAGCCTGGCCGTGGGCAAGGCAATAGCCTCCGTTGAGTCCGTAAAGGCTTCCGCGGAGATTTACTCGCCGGTGGGCGGGACGGTCGCCGATGTAAACGGTGCTCTCAGCCAGAAGCCGGAGACGCTCAACAGCGATCCCTATGGGGCGGGCTGGATGATCAAGATAGACGGGGCTGCCTCAGAGGCAGACCTGATGGACGCGCCTGCCTACGAGAAGTACTGTGCTGAGCGAGCGCACTGACGACGAGCTGTCCTGCGCCTTGGCGCGCATAGGAATCCCGATACGCTGCTCAGGCAGAAATCGGCGACTGCGACGATCGAGCACATGTGAGGCAACATGACATACATCCCCGCAAGTGAACGCGAGCGCGACGCCATGCTGGAAACGGTCGGCGTGAAGTCGCTGGACGAACTCTTCAAGGTCGTTCCGGAACATCTGCGGTTTCCCGAGCTCGAGCTTCCACCGGCCCTGACAGAGATGGAGGCTGCAGCTCAACTGGCCGACATCGCAGGCGGCAACGAACACACTCGTGACGATCTCGTCAGCTTCCTGGGAGCAGGCGCCTACAATCACTATGTTCCCGCGGTGGTGGATCATATCCTGCGCCGGGGTGAGTTCTACACCGCTTACACCCCGTACCAGCCTGAGATCTCTCAGGGGACACTGCAGGCGATCTTTGAGTATCAATCACTGATGGCTGCTCTGACCGGAATGGAGGTGTCCAACGCTTCGCACTACGATGGCGCGACAGCGGCTGCCGAGGCGGTGAACATGGCTTTTGCCCAGTTCCGCGGCAAGCGCCGCAAGGTTGTGGTATCGCCCGCGGTCCATCCACAGTACCGGGAAGTCGTCCGTACCTATGCACAAGGTATGAGCGTCGAGGTCAGCGGGGACGATCCTACCGCCGACTTGGATGCCAGCCCCAAGGCCCTGAGTGCTCTGATCGATGATCAGACTATGCTGGTTGTGGTCCAGTACCCGGACTTCTTTGGCCGCGTGTACGACTACTCCAGTTTGGTGGCAGAGGCACACGGCAAGGGCGCCTTGGTTTGCGTCGTCACCAATCCAGTCGCACTGGGCCTTCTGAAAACGCCCGGCGCGATGGGCGCGGACATCGTTGTCGGTGACGGGCAGCCCCTCGGCATCCCGATGTGGTTTGGAGGCCCGACACTAGGATTTTTCACCACCCGGAGATCATCTGTTCACAAGATGGCCGGCAGGCTGGTCGGCGAAACGGTGGATACCCGTGGGCAGAGGGCCTACGTGCTGACGCTGACGGCGCGCGAACAGCATATCAAGCGCGAACGTGCCACGTCGAACATCTGCACCAATCAGGGACTCCTTGCAGTAGCCTCGGCGGTGTACCTCTCCCTGCTGGGGCCAAAGGGCCTGCGACAGGTTGCCAGCCTCTGCTACCACAAGGCCCACTACGCCGCGGAGAAACTGCGGAGTCTTCAGAATATCAGCCTGTGCTTCGACGCCCCTTTCTTCCACGAATTCGCGCTATGCCTTGACCGTCCCGCGGCAGAGGTGAATGGACATCTGCTGGAACACGGGATTCTGGGCGGCTATGATCTGGGCCAAGACTATCCGTCTCTGTCCCATCATTTGCTGGTCGCCGTCACAGAGATGAACTCCCGGGAAGAGATTGACGCGCTGGTCGAGGTCCTTTCGGAGGCCCACCATGACTGAGGTGCCTGCTAGCTCGGAATTGAAGATTGTTGAACCAACCGTTTTTGACCTTTCGTCAGCGGGCCGCGTCGGCGTGACCTTCCCAGAACCCGATGTTCCGCTGTCACCACTGCCCGATGGCTTGTTGCGGTCGGAACTGCCACTCCCGGAGTTGGCCGAGGTCGACGTGGTGCGGCACTACATGCGTCTGAGCTCCTTCAACTACAGTGTGGACGGCGGTTTCTATCCTCTGGGTTCCTGCACCATGAAATACAACCCCAAGATTGATGAGGACACGTGCCGGCTGCCAGGATTCCTGTTCACCCATCCGATGCAGCCCGTTGAGACCGTCCAGGGCAACTTGGCCCTGATGTATCAGCTGCAGGAATGGCTCAAGGAGATCAGCGGCTTTGCCGCCGTCACGCTACAGCCGGCAGCCGGCGCGCACGGCGAATTCACTGGCGTGCTGATCATGCGTGCCTACCATCAGGCCCGGGGTGACGTCCAGCGGGTCAAGATGCTGATCCCGGATTCTGCTCATGGGACCAATCCCGCTTCCGCGGGAATGATGGGCCTGCAAATCGTACAGATCCCGTCCGACGCTCGGGGAAACGTGGACCTGACTGCCTTGAAGGCCGAGTGTGATGACACTGTCCTGGGGATGATGCTGACCAACCCCAATACACTTGGCCTTTTTGATGAACACGTCCTTGAGGTGACGAAGCTGGTCCACGATTGCGGCGGTTTGATGTACGGCGACGGGGCGAACCTGAATGCCTTGCTGGGGATCGTCCGCCCGGCCGAACTAGGCTTCGACCTGATGCACTTCAACCTGCACAAGACCTTTGCCGTGCCGCACGGCGGCGGGGGTCCCGGATGCGGGCCAGTAGGTGTCGCCCCGCACCTGGCGGATTTCCTGCCCACCCCGCTCGTTGGTATTTTGGAAGATGCCAGCGACGAGACCCCGCCCCTCTTCGGATTCTTGACGCCTCCCAACTCGATCGGCCGGATGAAAGCTTTCCACGGTCATTTCGGCGGCGGAATGGTTCGCGCCTTCACCTACATCTCCATGCATGGACCGGAAGGTCTCAGGCAGATCTCTGAGTACGCCGTGCTCAACGCCAACTACCTCCTGGCGCGGCTCCGGAAGACCTACAAGGTCCCGTTCGACCGGATATGCATGCACGAATTTGTGGCGGAGGGCCGCGTCGAAGGGAGCGATGTCAGGGCGCTGGACATCGCCAAACGCCTGATGGACTACGGCTTTCATCCGCCCACCAACTATTTCCCTCTCATCGTGCATGAGGCTCTCATGATTGAGCCAACAGAGACGGAAAACAAGAATACCCTGGATTCCTTCGCCGATGCCCTGATTCAGATCGCCGATGAGGCCCGATCGCAGCCCCAACTCTTGCACAACGCGCCGATCACAACCAAG
Organism: Anaerolineales bacterium; assembly: GCA_035471605.1. Classification (GTDB taxonomy): domain Bacteria; phylum Chloroflexota; class Anaerolineae; order Anaerolineales; family Villigracilaceae; genus Fen-1038. The sequence continues at coordinate 15,902 of DATIPW010000186.1, forward strand.
TTCGGCCGAATGGACGAGGTCAAAGCTGCACGGGAACTTGTACTTTGCTGTTGGCTGCCGGAGGACCTCAGGAGCTAGGTTCGCGCCTGTGGCAGGCGGATCCTCCCGCAGGCCAGTGTTCCACCTCCACAAAGCGCCCGGTCGAGTAGTGATTGGGCCGAATCTCGGGCTCCTGCATGCTGGGTGCCCACTGCGTGGCGCCGGCATTCAGAATGCCCTAGCTTTGCCGTATTTGCAGCCAGCCAAATCGGGCGGGAACACGCGTCCGTGAAGCGGCGCTTGAGGACACCCAGGTCCCAGAGAACGTGAAGATCCTTGCGGTTGACATCGGAACGGGAACGCAGGATATCTTCCTGTTTGACTCCCGGCTTTCCCTGGAGAACGGTTTCAGACTTGTACTCCCTTCGCCGACAATGATGATCCGCCGGCGGATCACGGAGATGACGGCAAGGCGATCCTCAATCCTACTGACGGGCCGTCAGATGGGCGGGGGTCCTGCGGCCTGGGCCGCCGAGGCTCATGCCCGATCCGGCCTATCGGTCTATGCCACGCCAGACGCAGCCAGAACCTTGGACGACGACCTTGATCGGGTCGCTTCCCTGGGAGTTACCCTGGTTTCCGAGGACGAGGCGCGGGGACTGCCTCCCGGGGTGGAGCGGATCCGGATGGGTGACTTCGATTTCGCTGCCATTTCCGGCGTGTTCGCTCGCTTCGGTGAAACGATGGGAGATCTGGGCGCGCTGGCAGTTGCTGTCTTCGATCACGGCGCCGCCCCTCCCGGCGAATCTGATCGGCAATTTCGATTCGATTATCTCGATCGTCGTATCCGCCAACGCAACGCCTTGTCCAGTTTCGCCTACGCCCCCAGCGAGGTTCCCAAGGAAATGTCACGGCTGCAGGCTGTCGCCCAAGCGGCAGGCCAAGTTGGACTTCCGGTGGTGGTCATGGACACAGCTCCTGCCGCGGTCCTCGGCGCGACGTTCGATCCGATCGTCGGGCGGCGCCGAAGCGCGATGATCGTCAATATCGGCAACTTCCATGTTCTTGCATTTCGCCTGGCGGGAGGCGCCATAGAGGGATTGTTTGAGCATCACACCGGGGAGATCACTGCCCACAAGCTCGAAAGCTATTTGATTTCCCTGGCCAAAGGCTCGTTGCGACATCAAGATGTGTTCGACGACATGGGGCACGGTGCTTTGGTCATCGCTCGGGAACCGCTGCTGCCGGACCGAGACTTCGATGTGGTGGTGACTGGACCTCGCCGCAGCATGCTGCGCCTGGATTCGAATTTGAGCAATGGCCAGGCCACTCCTCGGGGGCGACGTCTGCGGCCCTATTTCGCGGTGCCGTTTGGAGACATGATGATGTCAGGCTGCTTTGGGCTGCTGGCGGCCATGGCCGAGGTCTTGCCGGACTTTGCACCGGTCCTGCAGCGTGCAATGCGGGCGTCATCAGGTCCTGGGGCCGCGCCATGGGACGCCATGTAGGACGCTACGTAGGGCCATGACCGGAGCTCAGCCAGCGTGACGGTCGTGGCGGGCCCGCGGCGGCATCCGCACCTGCTTGGGAAATGGGCAGCGTGGGCGCCAGCTTGTCGTGGGCTGTCGCGACTTCCAACGCCCAGGCCTGCAAGACCAGCCGGCGCCTCATAGGCCTGTCGCTTGACTGTGCCAGCCCGCCCCAGGCAACATCGTGCCAAAGGCCGGGCCCACAGCGACTGCCTTGTGGGTCTTCCCCGCTTGTCTTCTGCACAACCGGCCTTCTTGCGCGTGGCTGCCGAGGGTAGCCCGCATTTCCACTTTCCGTGGGCTTTCGCGCAGTCAACCGCTGAAGCACCGGTTGGGCGCACCTGCACGGCTACACGCCGTCCGCCCTCCTGCCTGCAGCGCGTGTCTGGCCTTGAACTTGCCCCCGGACCGGAACTGATCGTCAGAACGAACCCCTCCGAAAAAGCACGTGACGCCTGCCGCGCCATCTTGCGGGGCGCTTTCAGCCGGCGTCGTTCCCGCGTGCGGGTCGGCATGGGCTTGCGGAGCAAAGGGGTGCTCGTTTCTTGATCCCAGACCTAGGATGAGCACCGACCGACAGTTGAGCTACCCGGCCAAAGGCGGCTGCCTTCCGAGACCTTGACATGGAACGCATGTTCGTGTATTATTTGTAGCACAAATGAGCGAATATTGGATCAGGAGGCGCCCACGATGATGGTCCGAAAAAGCAAGGGATTGGGCGAGCGGCACCAGCGCATCCTGGAATTCATTCAGGACTACCAGCGCAAGCACAAGCACCCCCCGTCTATTCGCGAAATCGGCGAGAACTGCAGGATTTCGTCGACTTCGGTGGTCAACTACTACCTGGATCAGCTGGAGAAGAGCGGTCACATTGAGCGCGACCGACGAATCTCTCGAGGACTTCGCGTCACGGGGCAGACACCCATTGGTGAGCTGTTCCGCGTGCCAGTCTTGGGTCGCATCCAGGCAGGTGAACCCATTCTGGTACCTGGTTCAGATTTCAACTACCTCGATCCGGACGAATCAGTGGAGATTGCCGGTTCTCTTATGCCGTCGCGCGAGAAGGGAAAAGAGCTTTTCGCGCTCGAGGTGCATGGCAGTTCCATGGTTGACGCCATGGTGAATGATGGTGACATCGTCGTCCTGAAGCCAGCGCAGGATGCGCGCAATGGGGATATGGTAGCGGTCTGGCTTCCAGATCGCAGCGAAACCACACTAAAGTACTTCTACAAAGAGAAGGATAGGTATCGCCTCCAGCCTGCCAATCCGACGATGAAACCCATCTACATTGACAAAGGTGATTCTGTCCAGATCAAGGGCAAGGTCGTGATGGTCATCCGCCGGGTGGACACGGCGTCCTAGAACCGCCAGCAACCCAAAGCGCCGCAAGGAGCCAGATTCCTCTCCGGAATCCCGGCTCCTTTTTGCTTATCTGAGCTTGATTCGCCCTTTGGCCAGGGGAGGCGAAGGGCGTGTACCCCCAAGAAGCCTGATGCGACCTCGTCCACGCGGGCGGCGCACAAGTCCCGAGATCCTACCCAGCAGGAGTGGAAGCACCAACAACGCCAGGAGCGCCAAGAAGAGAGCACCGAAGAGCAGCCAGGAGTGGTTTGCCACTTCAGGCAGTACGCCTCCGGGATTGTACTTCGATTGAAAGGCGGCCCCAGCATTCGAAAGAGACACCCGCAAGTCACGATTGACGCCGTCGCGCAGCGTCGATGGGGATGTGTAGCTCAGGGCGTACTCGTTCTGGAGTTCCCGACCGTAGGATTGGAACAAGGCGCCCAGAGCCGCAGCATCCCCAGCGACACTGTAGCCGCCGCCGGCGCGCTGTGCCAGGGATCTCAGTCCTGCCTCATCCAGGCCAGTCTGGGCCCTGGTCGTGGGGTCTCCCAAGCCAATCGTCGAGATCGAAAGACCACTCGGACCAATGGCACCAAGAACATCCTCCGCATCATGTGAGCTGCTATTGTCCAAGCCGTCGGTAACTGCGAGGATGGCCTTCCTGCCCGGCGGCTCGCGGAGCATCTCAGCGGCGGCGAACAGAGCATCGTACATGGCCGTGTCGCCCCCGGTCTTGATGCCGTCGATGGCCGACTTCAACAGATCGTGATCCGGGGTCAGCGGCTGCAAATAGGTGTACTGAGTGTTGTAGACGACCAGTCCTGCTTGATCGCCGGGGCGCATCTGGTCCACATAGGCGCGGGCCGCGGACCTGGCCCCATCAATCTTGCCGCTCTTATCCATGCTGCCTGAGACATCCATCACCAGCATCGTCGTCAGCGGACCTACCCCGCCCTGCCCGCCCCCAGCAAAGCTGATGGGCCCCATGGGCTGGCCGTTCTCGAAGATCTGGATCTGCGAAAGATCCACAGCGGCGGGTTGCCCAGAGCCATCGGTGACCGATACGTATACCGTGACCTGAGGGAACCGTGAATTGTCCACCTGCGTGATCCGTACCTGCAACCCGCCTGCCTGCGCGAGGGCGCCTCCCGCGCCTGAGAACAGAAATAGGGCGGCCGTGCCAATCACCAGGGTGAAGCGAGTGAGTCTCTTCATATCTACCTCTTCTCGTGATAGACAAGTTCCGTGTTCCCCATCCGGATTCGCTGCCCATTGGACAGCCAAGCGTTCTGGATTCTGCGGTTGTTCACAAAGGTACCGGACAGGCTCAGATCCCTGACGGTGAATTGCTTGCCCTCGCTACGGAGCAGCGCGTGTTGGGGTGCAATATCAGGATCAGGCAGGACGATCTCTGCCTTCAAAGGTGAACTCCCGATCGCGATGGATGGCCCCTTGATTCGCAGGAACTTGTCCAACATGAACTCTGTTCCGCGGAGCTTTCCCGACGTGACCTCGAGCCATGCCCGGCCCAGCGCCACCTCGACCAGCGAAATGAAAGCTCCAACGGAGGCACCCAGAAGCACCAAACCAGCGGCCTTGCCGGCCAGCGGATCTTGGAAGAACCCATGAACGGCTTCGAGCAGGAGCCCGCCGACGGCACCACCGATCAATCCGCCGAGCATTCCTTTCCAGATCTGGCTCCGTCCGAATACGCCTTCCGCCAGTCCGATCAACATGCCGAACAAGGCCCACCCGAGAGCCCGGCCTGCGTACCCCGCTCCGACTGTTTGAAAGAAGAACTCGCTGAGCGGTAGCCCGATCGCGCCTGCAATCATCCCCAGGAAACCGCTGAAGAAACCAGACTTCACGGCATGCACGAGGTTGAGCGTCATTGTGCCTTCGGTAATTCCGATGCACAAGCCGACGCACAAGCCCACCAGGGCACCCACGAGTCCTTCGCTGGCATACAGGTTGGAGCCGAAGGAAAGACCGGTCACGTTGCTCACCTGCCAGCCTATCAGACCCCCAATGCCTCCCAGGACCGCATAGAAATACGTCCGCATCCGTCTGCTCATTGTGACTGCTCTCCTTTTGGTGGGTCCAGCTGATGAAGATTCTTCCAGTAGACTGCGCTTCGCCCATGAGTCCCATCCAGCTCGTAGAATCCAAAGTAACGCGTGGAATCCAGCAGTCCGCGCGGCTGCCAGAGGAAGAACCCCCCGGTTGCGGACACGGGCTCCACCACCAGGGCCACCTGCCACGGCTCGGCGAAGAAGTTGCGGTGCAGCCAAGTGTCATACTGGGACAGGAAGATACCCATGTTTGGGTGCGTGTGATACCAGCCGACGATCTGCTTGCCCTTGTGGTTCGTCTCGACTTGGGCGTGGATGTCAACCAGGCTGTCCTGCGTGAATGTAACGTACGTGCTGCCTTGTCGGGTGTGCTGCGCAGGTAGAGCCTGCTCCACAACAATGAACTGCTGGTGGTCTTCCCCCACGCACCACTGGCCAATCAGCACGCCTCCAACTTCATTCTTCAAGTCACTCGTGGAGTGAACGCACACCCGACTGTAGGCTGGCTGCGACAAATAGACGGACACCAGCGGGGCCAAGCCGGCATCGTCATAGGGCGAATTCCAGCGACTTGCCCTCACTGAAGGAACGGGAGCGTTGATGGGCTGCATCATTTCGGATGGCGATGCCTGGATCCGGAGGGTCGATGCCATTGGAGGATCCGTCCCTCACCCGTCCGCTCCCCGGCGGCCAGGTGAGGGCAGATCGGTTCGGCTCTATCCCGCGGTCACATCGGCAGTCATCATCAGCCGGTCGTTCTGCGGAACGCCCGCCTGCGAGAGCGTCTCTTCCTCCTTCAATTCACGGCCGAGGGCCTTGCTATCCAGCCTGTAGGACATGGCACGTCCGTCCGGTCCTGTGACCGGCAGCTCCAGAGACGTGGTCAGTTCAGGAAGCAGTTCCTTCACCGGCACGTCGTCGGGAACTTCTGCGTTGCGGGTGCCTCCGGAGGGTAGCACCAGGGTGACAGGCATATCTGGCATGATGATTCTCCTTTCTACAAATGATTGGTTTGGCTTGCTGACGCACCACCGCCGCAACCTGCGCGGGGAGATCCCTACTTGAGTCGGACCTTGAGCTTTGGCTTCACCATCGTCGTACTTGACTTCTTGGTCTTTCCTCGGCCGACGGTGCCGAGCTTGATGACGGGCGAAAGGGGGCTACCTGGGGGCCTGATGTGGGCCCGCGATCGCCTGGCCATCGATCCTCCGGAGCTCCGCGGCCCGGGTACGGCCCCAGTCGGGATCAGTCGTACTCTGCTTCTGACTCTGGCAGCGGATCCAGCCCCCTCATTCACCTTGACGCGCTCCGGCCGCATAAGCTCTCGCGAATCCACCGGAAACACATTGGGGTGTGTCTTGCGATATTCGCGACTCCATCGAGCGGCCTCGGGATCCCATGGGAACGGAGGCCGGGTGGGGTCGTCGTGGAAGTTCTTGTATTGGAGCATCTCTCCCAACATGATCACCAGGCGGTCCAGTGAACGACTTGCTGTCCACCAAGCGGCATCAATACACACACTGCCGTTCAAGTGATTGATATTGGGATGCCAGATCGGCGTCAGCCATTTCATTCCCGGCCAGCGTTGTGGATATTGGTTGTGCAGGTAGATCTCTACTTGATGATGCTCGCTGAATATGGGATGTCCTTGGCGATCAACGTTGGCAATGCTCCTACACTTGAAGGTGATGATGTACCGTTCTGCCGGCAGGTTCGGCCTGGCCGACTGAGCCACGAAGCTGATGAGATCGGTGCGCGCTGCCAGCTCTTGCATCAGATCCTGGTCACTACGCAACCGTCGAATCCTGGGGCTGTGCGCCACGTCGCTCAAGCCGGCCCCCGCCGTGATATCTGCCGTAAGTGTCACTTGGTCGCGGGGCGGAACGCCCGCCGAGTCCAGAGTCTCGCCTGTGGCAATAGCCCGTCCCAGCGCCAAGCTATCCGCCCGATATTGCATCGGGTGCCCATCCGGGCTCAGGCTGGGGAGTTGAAGCCTCCGGATGACCGAAGGTATGAGAACGCTCATGGGCACGTCGTCTGGCATGGTCGAAACCCGAGAGGCTCCTCCCGGCAGTACCAACGTGAGCTGCATATGACTCATCCGGCTATCTCCCGCTATCATGCACTGAGGTGCGGCACCTGGCACGTGCCCGTAACGTCCCAGCAGTCCTTGTGATGCAGCGTGTGGCAGATTGGGCACTCAACCGATCCGTGCCCGTCGTTGCGTCCGATGTCTTCGAGGCAGTAGGGGCAGCGGTGTTGCTCGTACCGTGCCAGATGTACTGCGGGTGCCCGCCGCCTGAAGCTGCGCCGCAGGCCTGAGGGCCTTCCACCGCGGATGGAAATTCCAGGAAGGGCGCGCGACGGGACGGTTCCGGGTGGACGGATGTTCCTTCTCCGGCCCCGGCGGGCATGGGAGGGCACTGCCGGCACAACCCGACTATCAGCATGGTACAAACCAGAGACAACGCGTGCCGCTGCCCGCCTGGCCGGCACTCGCGGCCCGCCGGCGCTACGCTTTTTTGGCCGGTCCGGCGCATTCCACGCTCGCAGGACAATCCAGGAGCAATCCATGGCGATCATCATGTGGGCCGCATCCATCAGATCCGTGGAAGGGCTGCGTGGCAACTGGGGCACTCGCAGTGCCACACCCAAGGGTTTCAGCCAATCAACGCGGACGGTCTCAACACGGAGGGGGCCAATCCCGCTCGTGGCCTGAGTCAAGGCCCCGAGAATCGCGAGCCCGACGATCGAAAGTGCGGCTGAGACCAGCACTTTGAGCCACCAGCTTCGGCGGCGCAGCGCGATGCGACATCCAAGGCCCACAAGCGTGCCAATGCTGATGTCGGCCAGGAGGTTGTACAGCAGCAGCGGTGTGGGGTTTCCATGCTCGCGCAGAAGCACAAGCCCCCGGGTTGCCGCGACAACCAGCAGGAAAAGCACGATCACTTTCCTTGTCAGATGCCATGGCTCGGTTGCCGAAGTGCTCCGTTGCATTCTCATAGCCCGGGCCTGCAAAAGACTCCTCTATATCTCAGCCGCGAAGTTTGACGCGGCCCCCTTCCGCCCCGTATGCGGGGCTTTTCAACTTCACCTGCCTCTGGGTGGGCGCCGGATGTGCTTTGCCCGGCTGGATCGGTGCCTCACCCTTCGGAGTCGGCTCAAAATGCCGGAAGTGCAGCGTATCGTGAAGATCCCCAGTAAGTTCGTAGAAGCGGTATTGCAGACCGTTTTGGGCTTTCACGATATGCAATGGGGGCACACCCACACTTGCCAGTGTTCGGTGCAGATACTTCTCCTCACCGGATATCACATGCGTCAACGTGGACTCCCTCAGGACGCCACAGGTGGGGCAATGCCCAGCCTCAAAGGTGACTTCGCCCAGGGGTCTCAAGACCTCCTCAACCGTGTGATCGCGCGGGCATGTTAGTTGAGTGATTACTTCCTGATCCAGCTCCAGCATGGCGTCTGGCCCCAGGTCCGCGCGGGCGATGCGCAGCAAATCACCCAGGGTCGTCCTTTCCGCGCGTGCCGGCAATTCGGTTATTTCCCCGTAAGTCCAATGGCTTTCGCAGTCTTGCCGCGGCGAATAGGCCGTGGTGTGCATCTCATTCACCAAGCCGTTGAAGTGCGTCACCTTGCCCGGCTCCACGGGGAGGCCGTTGATCAACTTGAGTGCCTCCTGAGATTGCATTCCGCCAATAATCGAGGCGATCGTTGGAGTGGTCGGGACTTTCCCTAGCAGGATGCTCTGGCGAGCCAGGAGCGGGCATGAGTACCTCAGAGAGAGATCGCGCAGCGCCTGCTCAGTAAGAGTGCACTCGTAGCAGGCCCCCTGTCCCGGCACAAACACACGCATCAATCCCAGGAGCTCTTGGATCGCGCCGTCTACCCACGGCTTGTTTACCCAGTAGCAGAAGCGGTTCACGGCCAGGCGCGCTTCCCGGTTGTCCAGACACCCAACAATCACATCCATTCGGCGAACGATGCCCAACCCCAGCTGGGTGGTCACATCGCCATTCAGGTACTGCACATGGACGTCAGGGCTGATTGCCTTTGCCCGAGCCGCGGCGATCTCGGCCTTGTCCCGGCTATCATCCCCTTCCCGGAACAGGATAGATCGACTTAGATTGGCGGCCTCCACCTTGTCGAAATCTACGACAAAAATGTGCCCTATTCCCATGAGAGCCAGATTCTTGATGACCTCGTTTCCCAGGGCACCCGCACCAACCACCAGGACCCTGGCCCTCTGGACCTTCTCGCGTTCCCACCACGAGATAAACTCAAAGGTCCCAAGACGATCCTTCCTGAGGTTCGGAATGTGGATCGGCTTTGCTGCCGCGATGGGCACGCGCAGGGGACCGGCAGGCGCTCCAACACCCCCTTGTGTCATGTGGCGCGGCCCCGACCGTCCGGCCAGTTCGCGCGCCTGTGCCATATTCGATTCGCTTACGCTGCGAGCAAACCATCCAACCTGGGGCCGCGACTCGATCAGCCGATTCTCCTCCAGGCGCTTTAGGGCCTCACGCAAGCTGGACCGGCTGATTCCGAGTTGGTTCATCAGGTCACGCTCCGACGGCAGCTGCGCTCCCGAAGGGAGGCTGCCATCCAGGATCGTGGCCGCGAGCCGTCCGGCCGCAGTTTCCGGAAGCGATTTGTGATTGATGCGCTGTAGTTTCATGGCCGCACTTGGTATGGTGGTCAGACCAAGATACCGCCAGTATAGGGATTGCGGGGCCACACGTCACTGGTACATAAGTACTACCAAGCTGGGAGCTTCACTCTCAATGAGTCGCGGCGATGGCGCTGATTTCAACCTCGGTCCTGGCCGCACGCCCGGGCCGAAAATCCAGGGGAAAACAAAAAAGGGACGACTCTTGCGAGTCGTCCCTTTGAACCCTAGCGGGTTGCCCTACTTCACTTCCACCTGGGCGCCGGCCTCTTCCAGCTTCTTCTTGGCGTCCATGGCGGCTTCCTTGCCCACCGCGGACAGCACCTTCCCGCCAGCCGTCTCTGCCAAGGTCTTTGCCTCGCCCAGGCCCAGGCTCGTCAACTGCCGGATCACCTTGATCACGTCGATTTTCTTGGCGCCCGCGTCCTTGATCATTACATCGAACTCGGTCTTTTCCTCCACGGGCTCGGCCGCACCGCCGCCCGCCGCGACCGCAGCAACAGCTACCGGTGCGGCTGCGGAAACGCCCCATTTCTCTTCCAACGCCTTCACCAGGTCTGCGGCCTCCAGCACGGAAAGCGTGCTGAGTTCCTCCACTAGCTTCTCCAGATTTGCTGCCATTGTTCCATACTCCTTCTCAGTTCTTCCTCGGTCCGCCTCCGTTCGAACTCCGGGCGGTTTCCATTACGTCTAGCTTGCGACGGGCGCCTTTTCCGAATAGGCACGGATCACCCCTGCCAAAGCCCTTGCCGGCTCAGCAATCGTCCGCACCATTTGCCCGGCAGGCGCTTGCAACGTGCCCAGTAGTTTGGCCCGCATGATCGGAAGCGGCGGCAGTTCGGATAGTGCCTTGACCTGAGATATCGTCAGTACTTCCCCGGCCATGAAGCCCGCCTTCACCTTCACGAACGCCATACCTTTTGTGGCATCGGCCAGGGCTTTGGCGGTCGCGGCAGGATCCCGGAATGCCAGAGCAATCGCCGACGAATTCAGCAGCACCTCGTCGGGCAACGTCACCCCTTGATCCTTCAGGGCGCGTCGCACCAGCGTGTTCTTGACCACGTGGAATTCACCGCCCGACTCGCGTATTCTGGCGCGGATCAAATCCATGTCCTTCATCCTAGCGCCGGTGTACTCGACCAGGATGAGGCCCTGACTGCGCTTGAGCCAGTCTGAGTAGGTTGTCAGGATCTCCTGCTTGCGCACCTTAGTTAGTGCCAATGTGTACTCACCTCCTTTCGATACAAAAAGTCCTTGCCACTTCTTCAGGCAAAGACTCGCAAAGCAGCCCCATGGGCTGAACTTGGCTGGAAGTCCTCACCTGGGCGGGGAATTAAGTGACGCTGAGCATCACACCCGCCGTCACGGGCGAAGCGGCCGACGGCCTTGCCAGGCTCTTTCCTGGCTCGGTTACGAGTATTGCTACTCGGTAGCCTCCACGGATAGCGCAGCGTTCGGATCGATCTTGATCCCAGGGCCCATGGTCGCGTTGACCACGATCCGCTTGATGAAGGTACCCTTGGCCCCGGACGGCCGCGCCTTGTTGATCGCCTCCATCAGTGCCGCGAAATTCTCATAGAGCTTCTTGGCATCAAAGGATGCCTTGCCTATGATGACATGGATATTGGCCGTCTTATCGAGCCGAAACTCGACGCGCCCGGCCTTGGCCTCCTTGACGGCCCGATCCACGTCCTGCGGCGGAACAACGGTTCCCGCTTTCGGGTTGGGCATCAGGCCCCGCGGACCCAGCACGCGGCCGAGACGACCCACCTTGCCCATCATGTCCGGCGTGGCGATGGCCACATCGAAATCCATCATGCCGGCCTCGATCTTCTTGAGCGTCTCGTCGTCATCAGCAACGAGGTCCGCCCCCGCGGCGCGGGCGGCCGCTGCCCCCTCACCGGCGGCAAAAACCAGAACGCGCACGGTCTTGCCAAGACCATGCGGCAGAACTACTACATCTCGCAATTGCTGATCGGCCTGGCGTGGATCCAGTGCCGTCCGCATATGCACCTCGACACTGGCATCGAACTTGGTATATGCCGTCTCCTTGGCCAGCGCGACGCCTTCGGCTGGAGCGTACTGTCTGTCAAGATCCACCTTGGCTAATGCGGCCCTATAGTTCTTTCCTGCTTTGGACATCGTCTCCTCCGTGGTATTGGCGGGCCCGGAAGCCCTCCCACTGACTACTCTTGGACCGTGATACCCATCGACCGTGCCGTACCTTCGATTTGCTTCACGGCGCCCTCGATGTCGATGGCATTCAGATCCTTCATCTTCAGTTCGGCGATCTCCCGGACTTGCCTGGGCGTCACGCTCCCAACCTTCTCCTTGTTCGGGATCCCGGAACCCTTCGGCACTCCTGCGGCCTTCCGGAGCAGCACGGCAGCTGGCGGGGTCTTGAGAACAAAGGTAAACGAGCCGTCGGAAAAGACCGTGATCTCCGCCGGGATTATCTCACCGGGACGACTCGACGTTCGTGCATTGTACTCCTTGCAAAATGCCATGATATTGATGCCGTGGCCCGCGAGGGCAGGCCCAACCGGCGGCGCCGGATTTGCCTTGCCGGCCTCCAACTGAAGTCTTACGATTGCCTTGAGTTTCTTTGCCATTTTCGATTACTCCGTGCACCGGCACATCGGTCCGGTAGCGTGGTATTGGCGGGCGATGAACGGGTCGCCCTCCCACATCTCAGCAGTGTACGCGTGCCCTGCTGTTCATGCCTTCTCCACCTGAAGAAAATCCAGCTCCACAGGCGTCTCGCGCCCAAAGAACGAAACCATTACCCGCACCTTGGTGCGCTCCATGTCAAGGTCGGAGACCGTGCCGCGGAAGTCGTTGAATGGGCCGTCGATGATCCGCACCCTTTCTCCAACTTTGAACGAAACCTTGACGGCTGGTGCCTCGGACTCCATGCGCTTGATGATCTGCGACACTTCTTCAGGCCGCAACGGCGTTGGCAGGTTCCCCATGCCTACGAAACCTGTGACTCCGGGCGTGTTGCGCACAACATACCAGGACTCCTCGGACAAGGTCATGTTCACCAACACATAGCCTGGAAAGATGTGCCGCTCAACCGTGCGCCGCTTTCCCTCCTTAACCTCGATCTCCTCCTGGGTCGGGATCACCACGTCAAAGATCCGGTCCTTCATCCCCATGGTTTCGATGCGTTGTTCGAGATTGTGCCGCACCTTGTTTTCGTAGCCCGAGTAGCAGTGGATGACGTACCAAGCTGGCTCATTGCCCCCCTCCGTCGCGCCCTCGGCCTGGGGGAGCCGCCCCCGCCTTAGGCCCTCGGCCGCCGCCGCCCGGCGCTCCTGGGCGCCAGTCAGAGCTGCTGCTGGGGGCGAGGCAGGCTCAGTGACATCAGACGGCGTTGTGGCCGGCTCAGCCGGCTCCAACCGGTCTGAGCCTGCGACCGCAACAGGGGCGTCAGGCTGTCCGTCCTGGTTCGTGATCGCGGGCGGTTGCTGTTCGGGCTCCGCGGCCGACGAATGGCCGGCTTCTCCGGATTCTCGAGTTGAATCAGCCGGAGCGGGTTGTGATTGCTCGGCTGGTTCGCCTTGCTCCGGAAAAGGGCCCTTTTGCGGTTGCCCTTCTTGCTCTTCCATCAATTCCTCGTATCCTTCGGCCCGGATCTATGCACTAGATTCCCAAAATGAAGTTCAGAATTTGATTTGCTCCCCAATCGACCATGCCGAGGAATAGGCCAATGACTACCATCACAATGATCACCAGAATGGTCAGCTGCCGGGCCTCCGGCCAGGAGGGCCATGAAACCTTGCGCAACTCGCCCGAGGTCTCGACGAAGTAGCGCTGGATCGCATTGGGTCTGTTGCCTCTTTCAGCCACTATCCTACTCCTTGGGCGCTGCATTCCCCAACAGGGGCACAACGCCTATCCTACGGCCAAAACGCCGCCCCTCGAGACGGCGTTGCCTGTGCAGGCCAGGAAGGACTCGAACCCTCAACCGCTCGTTTTGGAGACGAGTGCTCTGCCAATTGAGCTACTGGCCTTCGCGCGTTCGCTGTCTATCTGCTAGCGTCTTGCCCTATTTTGCTCTTGCCTAGTGCGCCCGATCATTCCCGGAACTCTTTGGCAGGCCGGCTGGATGGCTGGCCACTGATCCACACACGGCTACTTGGTCTCTCGATGCACCCTGTGGGTGCGACATCGAGGGCAGAACTTCTTGAGCTCCAACCGGTTGGGATCATTTCTCCGGTTCTTTTCGGTCGTGTACGTCCGCTCCTTGCACTCACCGCATTGCAGAGTGATCACGGGGCGAACATCTTTTCTCTTTGAAGCCATTTGATAAGCCCAGCTTTCCTATGCGATGATCTTGGTAACGACACCCGCGCCGACGGTCAGCCCGCCTTCGCGGATGGCGAACTTCGAGCCCTGCTCCAGCGCCACCGGCACGATCAGCTCCACCGTCAGGTTCACGTCATCCCCCGGCATCACCATCT
>DATIPW010000187.1:0-6968 GCA_035471605.1 Anaerolineales bacterium
GGCCTTCAAGTGGAGAGCCCGTTTGGTGACTTCCGGATCAAGCCGGCACGGGCCACAGACGATCCGGCCCAAGTAGGCATGGTCGACCTGGTCCTCTTCTGTACCAAGACCTACTCCACCGACGAAGCAGCGGACCAGGCCAGGCCGCTCGTCGGGCCGTCGACCACCGTGCTAAGCCTGCAGAATGGCGTGGATGCCGCCGAGCGCATCGGGTCGACGCTGGGATCCGAGCACATCATCGCTGGAGCCACCTGGCTGTCCTCCGTCATCGCCGCCCCAGGCGTCATCCGGCAGCTCTCCGACGCGCGTCGCGTGGTCATCGGCGAGCCCGACGGGCGCATCACCGCTCGCGTCCAGGCCGCCTATGATGCCTTCAACCAGACTGGAGTAACCGCCGAGCTGTCCCCCAACATCACGGGCGTGTTGTGGGAGAAGCTGGTTTTCATCGCGGCCATCGCCGGTTTCGGAAGCCTCACGCGTCTCCCCGTGGGGGCCTATCGTGCCGTTCCAGAGACGCGCACGTGGGTGCTGCGGCTGATGCAGGAGACGGTCGCTGTGGCTCATTCTCACGGCGTCAAGCTCGAGGGGGATGCCGCGCATAAGGCGCTTGCCTATCTGGACAACGCTCGGCCCTCCATCAAAGCCTCCATGCAGCTTGATGTCGAAGCCGGCCGCCCCTCGGAGTTGGATTCCCTGATCGGCGTCATCGGGCGCAAAGGCCGTCAGCGGGGGATCCCGACGCCGGTCGCCGACATGATCTATGCCTTGCTTCTGCCCGGGGAAACCCTGGCCCGGGAGGCTCTGGGGCCCGCCGGCCAGGTACCCACGCCAACAATCCCAAGCTAGGTTCTGCAGTCTGTAGACACCCGTTGCGCCAGCAGCCGGATCGGCGCGCAAATGCTGTGGCGGCCACAGCGCCTACGATACAATTCATCGCCCTTGGGGCCTTCGTGGCCGGAGACTCACATGGATCTTGGACTCAAAGACAAACGCGCGTTTGTGACCGGCGCTTCCCGTGGTTTGGGCTATGCGGTGGGTTTGGGCCTTGCGCAGGAGGGCTGCCGGGTCGCCATCAACGGTCGCGACCCGGCGAATCTCAGCGCCGCCGCAGCACAGATCTCCGACGCCAGCGGTGGGGAGGCCATCGGACTCCCCGGCGATGTCAGCAGCCCCGACGTGCCGGCCAAGCTCGTACCCGCCGCGGCCGATGCCCTTGGCGGCTTGGACCTGCTCGTCACCAATGCCGGCGGGCCGCCCGCCAGTGACTTCGAGTCCCTGGATGAAGGCGCCTGGCAAAAAGCGGTCGACCTGTCTTTCCTATCTCATGTGCGGCTGATCCGCGCCGCCCTGCCATACCTGCGACAATCCCCGGCCGCCAGCGTCCTCACGGTGACATCCTACATCGTCAAGCAGCCCCTCCCCAACCTCGTCCTTTCAAATAGCATCCGCCTCGCGACCGTCGGTCTCACCAAATCCCTCGCCCTGGAGCTCGGTGCCCAGGGCATTCGCTTCAATTCCATGCTCCCCGGCATCATCGATACCGACCGCATCCGCGAGCTGGCTCAATTCCGCGCCGACAAGAACCAAACGTCCCTCGCCCAGGAACTGGCTGCGGATGCTCAGAAGAGCGTTTTCGGCCGCGTCGGCCGACCAGCTGAATTTGCCAACGTCGCGGTCTTCCTTCTGTCGCCCGCCGCCTCCTACGTAACCGGAATGATGATGCTGGTGGATGGCGGCCAGTACAAAGGCATGTTGTAGGCGATGCCCAGCGTTTCCTTCCTCGCGCGCACCTCCTTGCTCGTCAGCCTGTTCTTTGCCCTGGACAAGGTCATGGCCTTCGGCAAGTCGCTTCTATTCAACAAGATCGTCGGGCTTGAGGGCATGGGCATTTTCGGGGCCGCCAACAACATCCCGGACTATCTCTCGGCCCTGCTCTCCGGCGGCGCGCTGGGAATCGCCTTTGTCCCGGTGCTTCGCGAGACGTTGGACAGGGAGGGGCGCAGCCAAGCTTGGGACCTGTTCTCACGCATCGTTAACTTGGCTTTCGTCATAACGGGCATCGCTTCCGTGGTCATCATCCTGCTTGCCGAACCTTTCGTGCGCCGCATCATCGCGCCCGGCTTCTCACCGGCGGATCAAGCCCTGACTGCCTCCCTCATGCGACTCGACCTGGCTGCAATCCTCATCTTCTCCATCAGCGGCCTGGTCATGGCCGGGCTGCATGCCAATCAGCACTTTCTGCTGCCCGCCATGGCGCCCCTCCTCTACAACCTGGGGCAGCTCTTCGGCGTCACCATCCTCAGCCCCAGCGAGCCGCTCCACATTGGCGGATTCCCCTTGCCCGCCTTTGGTCTTGGCCTCTACGGTCTCGTCTATGGTGTCATTATCGGCGCCAGCCTCCACTTGCTGATCCAGGTGCCCGGCCTGTTGCGCTACCAGTTCCGCTGGACACCCGTGCTCGAGATCAGGAGCACCGCCGTCCGCCGCGTGCTGCTCTTGCTCGGACCCCGCGTCCTCACCATGGCCTGCATTCAGGCCTACTTCGTGGCCCGAGATAGCCTGGGCTCGCGCTTCAATGTAGAGGGCGTCGGCGCCCTCAACCTGGCCTGGACCATCGAGCAGGTGCCCCAGACCATTATCGGGTCGGCGATGGCCGTGGCCATCTTGCCCTCGCTGGCAGAATTCATCGATCGCGGGCGCATCGCGGATTTCACCCGGACCGTCAACCGGGCCTTGCGCATCATGCTCGCGCTCTGTCTCCCCGCTGCGGTCATCCTCGGCTTTACGGTTCGGCCGCTCGCCGCGGCTTTTTTCGGATTCGAGCCGGCCAAACTGGACCTGCTAACCCTTTGCACTTGGGCATTCTTGTTGGGCCTGGTCGGTGACACGTGGCTGGAAGTGGCCGTGCGTTCGCACTATGCCAATCTGAACACCCGTACGCCGTTGATCGCAGCCGCGCTGCAGGTTTCTGCATTCTTGCTGCTCGCCATGATTCTGCCTCGCTGGCTGGGACTGCCGGGCATTCCCCTGGCCGCGGCATTGACCTTCACCGCGCAGGCGCTCGGACTCTTGTTCCTGCTCGGTCGGCGTTTTCCCGGGCTGCTCAACATCGGCGGCACGGCCCTCCGGGCTGTGGGCGCGGCTGCGGGTGCTGCGATCGTTGCCTGGGCGGCGGCCCAGTATCTGCCTGGGGCAGGCGTGCTGGCGGCTGGGATCTCGATCATCGGCGGCGGCCTCGTCGCCTGCTTGTTCATTTGGCGTGAATTGCGCTTGCTGATGCACCTCTAGCGCCGAGCAGCAACCCCGCCGCCTGGCCCCTCTGCCGATTCCCGTCTCTCGCTTCGCGTCGGAGCGGGGCGCGGCCACCGGGAATGCTGGCGTATAATAACTTCATGTCCAACAACAACGCGACCATTGTCCCTCCCCCCACACCGGGCATCAGTGATACCCAGCCGCTGAAGCCCGCCAGCAGGCGCCGGCGACTGCGCTCGCTGCTAGTTAGCGCCGTGGGAGTCCTGGTGCTGCTTGCACTGGGGGTTTTGGGCGGCTACAGCAGTGGTATCGCCCAGCGGCGCAGCGCCCAGAAGCAGGTCATGGCCGGGCAGCTGCTCGAGCAATTCCAGTTCGCTCTGGTGGACGAGCAGTTTGGGCGCTATGAGGCCGCCATGCAGCGCCTCGAGTTCATCGTCGAGCACGATCCCGAGTTTCCTGGCGTCCAGGATGAGCTGACCAAGGTGATGGTGCTCTCAAGCATCCCCACGCCCTCTCCCACGCCGCCTCCAACTCCGACTCCGGACATGCGCGGCGTACAAGCCCTCTTTGAAAGCGCCGGGCAGCTGATTGCCGCCGGCGACTGGGCCAATGTCCTTCCCACGTTGGACGAGCTTCGCAAGCAGGATCCCAATTTCAACACGGCGCAGGTCGACGGAATGTACTACTTTGCTCTGCGTAACTACGGGGTTTCCCTCATCCAGAACCAGGGAGATCTCGAGGGCGGCATCTACCGGCTGACTCTTGCAGAGCGTTTTGCGCCGCTTGATCGGACTGCCAACGGCCTCAGGGAAGGGGCGCGCGCATACATCCAGGCGGCAAGCTACTTCGGCATCAACTGGAAGAGCGCGGCCGAGCTCTTTCGGAGTGTTGCCGGCGGCTGGCCCGCCATGTGGGATGGCAACATGAACGCCGGCCAGCGATTCTTCATCGCATTGATGCGCTATGGCGATGAGCTCTGGGCACGTGGTGATGCCTGCGGGGCATCCGACGTCTATCAGGAGGCTCAGGGCCTCGGGACACTGGATGAGGGCTCCAGCAAGTACGCCAATCAGGCGTACCAGCAGTGCTATCCTCCTACCGAGGAGCCAACCCCCGAGCCTCCGGTAGAGACGCCCACCGAAGAGGGTGCCCCCCCACCCCCGTAGTCGCGCGGGTTTCGACCATCATGCCATATTGGGCGCTTGCGCTCTTCTTCTGGATTCATATGCTGGCCACCGCAACCTGGATCGGGAGCCTGGCCTCGATCGCCGTGCTGGTGCTGCCGGCGGCCGGTCGTGTCCTCCAGCCGGCCGAGCGCCTCTCACTCATCGAGTTGGTCAGGCGGCGCCTGGAGCCGATCACGTGGTTCAGCGTCAGCCTATTGGTGGTAACAGGCCTGTTCCAGATGAGTGTCAATCCCCAGTACAACGGGTTTCTTTCCACCAGCGGTCGCTGGTCCCTGGCCATGCTCACAAAGCACCTGCTGGTGGGCACGCTGATTGCCGTCAGCGCCGTGCACACCTGGGATGCGCTGCCTGCGCTGCGTCGCGCCCTCATGCAGAGGGACAAACTCTCGGATTCGGAAATCCACCGGTTGCAGCGCCGCGAGTCTGCGCTTCTTCGGGCCAGTCTCGTTCTGGGCGGCTTGGTATTGCTGGCGACCGCATTCGCCCGCGCTGTCTAGCCTGGCACGCAACCCCAATCCAAGATCGGCTCGCCCTTGGCGCCTCGCGCTGCGGGCACGCAGGCTCCCGTCCGCTGGCCGTGCTGGCTCTACGACCCGTCTGTTCCGCGCACCGCTCTCGCAGCTGGCAGGCTGCCCAATGCTGATTCTTGCGATCTCGCCGGCTGACCGCTCAGCAGCACCGCCGTCAGGTCATAGGGCATGGCGCTGGTGATCCTGGCCCGAATCATTTCGCCCACCTTGGCCTCCCCCTCCACGAATACCAGCCCGTCAATCTCCGGGGCATCGCGATAGGAGCGCCCGATCGCCAGGCCCTTGTCGCGACCTTCGATCAGCACGTCCAGTTCTCGCCCCACCTGCCGTTGGTTCAGTTGCAGGGAGATGCCCTGCTGCGCCGTCATCAGCCGGTCAAACCGCATTTGCTTGACTTCGGGCAGGACCGGATCCCCCAGCCCCTCGGACGCGGTCCCCGGCTCAAACGAGAATTGGAACGCGCCCACGCGATCGAAACGCGCCTCCGTGACTAGCTGCATCAGGGCCTCAAACTCCTCTTCCGTCTCGCCCGGGTAGCCGACAATGAATGTGCTGCGCACCGCCAGGTCCGGCATGGCAGT
Organism: Anaerolineales bacterium; assembly: GCA_035471605.1. GTDB lineage: Bacteria > Chloroflexota > Anaerolineae > Anaerolineales > Villigracilaceae > Fen-1038. The sequence goes on from DATIPW010000187.1 coordinate 5,551, forward strand.
ACGCATCTTTTCCAGTGTTCGATGTACCCAGTCCATGTTCGAGGGTCTGCGCATTCGCCGCAAGGTCTTGGGATGGGCATGTTGCAGCGGCATGTCCAGGTATGGCACGATTTGGGGATGCCTGGCCATGACCTCGATCAGGCGGTCCGTCACATAGCCGGGAAAGGCATACAGAACGCGGATCCAATCCATGCTCGGGACGCTGCGCACCAGCTGCTCGAGCAGGGTCGCCAGGCCCTCTTTCATTCCCAGATCATGGCCGTAGTCAGTGGTGTCCTGGGATATCAGCACCAGTTCGCGGACGCCCGCCGCGCGCAACTGCTGGGCCTCCTCCAGGATCCGCGGCAGGGGTCGGCTGACGGCCGTGCCTTTGATGAGCGGGATGGCGCAGAAAGCGCACGGGCGTCGGCATCCATCCGCGATCTTCAGGTATGCCGAAGCGCCTGCTACGCTTGCGCGCAGCGTCGCCGCCTCGTCCGTGCCCACGGTCTGTGCCCCATCCGGGATCTGGTAGCGCGCCTCCGGATGAGTGCCATCCCGCAAGTCGCGCAGCAGTGTGACAATGTCCATCCACCGCCGGGTCCCGAGAATGCCGTCCACGCCAGGCACCTGCCGGGCGACGTCCGCGCCGTAGCGTTGCGTCAGACAGCCGGCAGCGATCAGCCACTGGCCCTCTCGTTTTGCCCCGGCCAGCGCCCGCAGCGTCTCGATTGACTCCTGCTTGGCGGGACCGATGAATCCGCATGTATTGACGATCAGGACTTGAGCCTGGTCAGCGCGATCGACAGCTTCATAGCCATCCCGCAGCAAGAGCTGCATCATCGAGTCGGAGTCGACGGTGTTCTTGGCGCAGCCCAGTGAGATCAGGTGAAACGTGCCGTTCGCCACCCTTACTCCTCTGCCTGCACCGTAGGCGTGTAGGTCGCCAGCGTCGGAGTCGCACGGGGTGTGGGCGTGGGCGTCAGGGAGGGCGTGAACGTGGGCGGCACCGTGGGCGTCGGCGTCAGGACGCCGCGCGCCGTATACACCTGGTCCACGACTTCTCCATAGCGGCCCAGGATTCCCAGGTCCTGTCCATTGTGCGTCACTCTGATCCCGGCCGCGTTGCCCACCAGCAGCTCGATCTGGCGCACTGCTTGGTAGTAATACTCCTTGCCGGGTTCGGCCCGGCCCTCGAACGCAGGTCGATCGTCCACCAGCACCCGCAAATAGGTGCGCTCCGTGGCCCTTAGTCTGAGGTCCACGGTGATGCTTGGATCGACCGGAGCCGCGGGCTCCTCGGCCGTCGCCTCCAGCGTCGGGACTTCGGCCGTATCTTGGGCGGGGATGAGCGTCACCTCGCTGGGCACTGTCGGCAGTGGCGCCGCCGCCAGCACGTCCGAGATCGAGGGCGCCGTGGGCTGCCCCTGCCCCGCCGC
>DATIPW010000188.1:0-5567 GCA_035471605.1 Anaerolineales bacterium
CGTTCCAGCATCTTTTCCCTGTCCCGGAAGAAGTGCAGCGAATTGGCCATCAGGGCCCCGTCGAGTTCGGGCAGGTCCAACGGCCCTGCGAGATCAGCTCGTACAAGGTGGAGAGATGTGCTTTCGCCGAACCGCCTGGCAAAGGCGCGCTTCAAGTGCCTCAGGCTGCCGCCGTCCTTGTCGACGGCATAAATGCTGGCCGCCGGGCCGATCAACTCCCGCAGCGCCAGCGTGAAGGCGCCGCTGCCCGCGCCCAGGTCGGCCCACACGCCGCCCGCCGGGAGCTCGGCTGGTTTCAGCAGGTTGACGTGATCCGTGTGATTCAGGGTCTCTTCCGCCTTCGCCCGCGCGTTCTGCACCCGCAGGGCCGCGGCGCGAGGCCGAGGGAAGCCTGGTGAGATCCGGCGGAGACTTCCGCGCCGTGGTCCCCCTGGGAATGGTGAACCCGGGCTGCGAAACGCATTGTCACCTCTGAATCACAAATCCCCCAAGTTGTTGCCGCCCGCTACCACCTCCACGCCGGGCGGGCCAGCTCGCGCTCCTTCCAGGATACCTGTCCGGAAAGCGCGAAGAGCAGCGAACGGAACGAGATCAATACGAAGATGGTCAGGCTCAACGGGTACAGCAGCGCCAGATGGATAGGAAGGCGCAGCCTGGCGTAGGCCAGGCTCCACAGCACGAGCGCCTCCAGCCAGGCCACCAGCGCCAGCGCGTAGGGATACGCCTCAATCGGCATGTTGAGCGCATAGGCCAGCACCACAAACGGCGGGGCCAGGAAGGCCACCGCCAGCCAGATCCAGGCCAGCACAAACAGCGTTACCCGGTAGTTGAAGAAGGCGAAGGCGTTCTTGGTGAAGCCGTCCACCGCCTCCCAGAAGCCGTGATACATGCGGCAGGTCACGTGGCGCGTGCCGTCCATCAGCCGCCAGGTGAGGCCCTGCTGAATGATGCGCCGTCCGAGCATCACATCATCCACCACATGCGCCCGCACGGCTTCGTGCCCGCCGATGCTCTCGTAGGCCGACCGGCGGAAGAGCATGAACTGTCCGATGGTCACGGAGAAGGCCGAAAGCCTGAGCCAGCGCGCCAGCGCCACCGGCAGCAGGGACAGGATCCCCCAGCCGATCACCGGCACGATCAACTGCTCCCCCGGCGTGACCGTCACCTCGCGCGGCATCGCCGTCACCAGGTCGGCGTTTTGTGCCAGCAGGGCGGATACGCTGTCGCGCAGCGTGCCCGGGGCGTGACGCGTATCGGCATCGGTGAACAGCAGCAGCTCGCCGCGCGCTGCTTGGGCCAGCTGATGACACGCCCAGTGCTTGCCGAACCACCCCTCGGGCAGGGGCGCGCCCGCAAGCAGGCGCAAGCGCCCCGCCTGCGCACCTGCCCCGGCCAGCTGGGAAAGCAGCCGGCCGGTGCTGTCCGTGGAATGATCGTCCAGCACCAGGACTTCGAAATCCGGATAGTCCTGTGCCAGCAGCGAGCGGATGCAGGCCTCGATGTTCGCCGCCTCATTGCGCGCCGGCACCAGCACCGAGACGCGCGGCAGCTCGCGCTGCGTGGGGAACTGATCGAAGCGGCGCAGGGTCAGCAGGTTCAGCAGCGCGATCAGCAGCCCCAGCCCCAGGAAGATCACCACCAGTTGCGGTTGCAGGCTCAGGTACGCGCTCATGCCTCGCGCCTCAGCAGCATGCCCGTCAGCCAGCTGCGCCACCGCCAGTCCCGCCCCAGCGCGCCGCGATGCGTCCAGAAGATCAGCCCGGTGTTGAGCAGCGAGAAGGCGATCAGCCAGGCCGATCCGTCAAAGAACACGGCCCACGCGATCAGCGTCAGCATGCCAGCCAGCGCCGCAAAAGCGTGCTCCCGTTGCACCGCCAGGCCGGTCAGCGCGCCCGCGGCGTACACCGGAAAGGCCCACAGGCCGATCAGCGCCACCCACGCGCCGCCGGTCGTCCCCAGTGCCTTGCCGCCGCGCCATCCGAGGAACGGCTGCGTGGCGTGACCCAGGATGGGCGACAGGCTGACCGGGATCAGCGCCCAATCCGCCACGCCGGCCTGCCGCGCCAGGTACACCGGGAAGAAGCCCTTCAGGATCTCCACGATGGCGGCTGCCATCCCGATCTTCCAGCCGCCGGCCTTCCAAACGTTGGTTCCGCCCGGGTTGCCGTCGCCGACCGTGCGCGGGTCGACCTTGACGACCAGCCTGCCGATCAGGACCGCGAACGGAATGCTCCCCGCCAGGTACCCGGCAAGGCTCCACATCAGGACTGAGTTCAGGCTGGCTCCGACCATAGGAGGGTACATATATATAACCGAAATCCCGTGCTTTCGACACGGGATTCACCAGGAAATGTGAGCTTCCAAGCATGGCGGCAGGAATTGGCCGGGCCGGCCAAGCTTAAAAGCACGCTCGTGCACCCGGGGCCCGCCGGGAAGGCCCCCTGTCCTTTGGCCCTCACCGCCGATGAAGGCTGATGTCTGAGACCGCCGGCAGGTCCCGCAGCACCAGGTTCACAAAGCGCCCGGCGGTGATGGCCTCCTGCGCCTCATCCTTCGCGCGACAATCAAAAGCCAGCACTTCCGGATCCTTGGACTGTATCCTGCGGATGCTGCCCTGGACTGTCCCCGAGGAGTGCTTCAACTGCAGATTCCGGGTGCAGCGCCGGTCGGCGATGCTCCACACCCGCGCGTGCCGCAGCGCGTCGCACAGCTCGTGCACGCGCCGCTCCGCCCCTTGGCCGGCATTCACCTTGATCTGGATCATCACACCTCTCTTCCCGCCGCGCGCCGTGACTGTGACACCCAAGCCAGCCTGGCCGTCGCCGTCAGGACGTGGGGAAGAACGCCAGGGTGGCCAGGATTAGCAGCACCCATAAACCGATCTCGACAGTCTCGGTGGCAGGCTGTGCCTTGCGAATGGCTCCATGCACATGCAGCACCAGCATCGCCAGCGACAGCCACAGCATCAGTTCGAAAACCAACGGCCGCGCGGCCGCCACGAATGCCGCCCGCATGCTGTAGGCCGCGATAACGCACAGGAAGATGCCCAGTGAGCGGCCCAGAAACGTCGCCAGTTGAGTGGCGGCAGGCACTTCCCAGCGAAAGAGCCGTGCCCATCGCAGCGGAACAAGCAGCAGCGGGAGCCCAAACGCTGCCAGCATCGCCGCGCCCGTGACAAGTAGGTAGGGCCCCGCATACGCTTGCCAGATTCCGATCATGGATCAGCCCTCCCGGTGTCTCAAACACGCCGCCCTGGTGGCAGTTGGGTGGCAAGATGCCGCGCCAGACGCCGGCCGAGGGCGATCAGTGTGAGCGTGGGGGGAAGCCCCCACGACTCGGGGATCACGGAGCAGTCGCAAATGTACAGGTTCTCGTACCGCGTCTTCAGGTTGGCGTCCACCACCTCCCCGATCTTCGCGGTGCCGCCCGGGTGTGCCGCGCTGTACCACGTCTGGAAGATGTGGCGTGCGCCCGCCTGCTCCAGGATCCTTCGCGCCAACGCTGCCCCTCGGACCAGTCGAGTGCGATCCGCGTCGCCCAGTGCCTTGTGTACGCCGCCGCCCGCGGCCAGGCGCCCCCCCAGGTCATCCCTGATCTTGACCATGATCGGGAGGGTGCTGGCGTGCGCCGCAAGCCGGTCGAACCTCAAGACCTCCGCCGTGAATAACGCGTACAACCAGCGCGGCCAGGCCAGGTCGGCCAGCACATACCCCTCTTCCGGATCGTGGAAACCTGCTGCCATGGGAAATTCCCTGCCGCCGCGCAGGTCCTCAACCGTCCCATGCACGACCACAATTGGATCGAAGAAGAAATCGCGTCCCGCGTTCATGACTCCCGAGGCCCGCAGGATCAGCGGCGTCCCTATGCCCCCGGCTGCCAGGACGATGAGAGGGGCGGAGATCACGCTCTTGCTGCCCCGCCGCGTGAACTCCACCGCATCGATCCTGCCGTCGCTGCTGCTCAGGCGCGTCACCCGGGCATTTGTCAGGAGCGTGGCGCCACGTGCGCAGGCCTCCGAGACGTAGGCGCGCGCATTCCATTTGGCGCCGTACGGGCATCCCATCGTGCACTTGTCGCAGTCCGGACGGCACTTGTCCTGGTACACCATCTTGGGCAGGCGCTCCCAGTTCAAGCCCATCGCCCGAGCGGCCTGCAGGATGCGCCGGGCTGCCGGCCCGGTCAGTGCCTCTGACAGGGGGGCGAGTGGCAGCTCACGCTTGCTTTCCTCCACCTCCCTCCGCAGGTCGATCCCGTACCGATCAAACATGGCGTAGGGCGGTTCAAAGGCGGTCGCATAGGCCAGGATCGAGCTTCCGCCCACGATGGTCGCGCGGATCAGCATCAGCCAGTCCGGTGTGACGTACAGGTTGCGATTCGGCACCAGGCCGATCGCCAGGGTCTGGGACATGGTCCCCCTGATTTCGGCATTCGAGCCGCGCTCCAAGATCAGGACCTTTGCCCCCTGTTTGCTCAGTTCCCGCGAAACGGTGGCTCCCCCGGGCCCGGAGCCGATCACGATCGCATCGAACTTCCGATCCGTCACTGCTTCCATGGTTGCTCCCTCCATAGCAGGCGGCTCTCCGTCCGTGCGCACCTCGCCCAGCGGCGATCCGTGGGCCGTCGCCAGGCATGCACCCCCATATTCATTATAGTGACGCGGCTGACAGATTCAAGGGGTCACCGCAGTGGCCCACCGGCAAGCGCCGCCCGACCGCGCATCACACCCCGATGGTATGATCGCTGCAGCCGCGCCCACCCGCGCACAGGTGTCCCATGCTTAACAACCGCCAGCTCGCCGATGCTTTCACCCTCATTGCCAATCTCTCCGAGATCAAGGGCGAGGTCATCTACAAGACGCTTGCCTATCGCAAGGCGGCCGAGAACCTGGCCGGCCTCAGCCGGGAAGCCTCCGAGTATTGGAAGGAAGGCAAGCTGCAGGAGATCCCCGGTGTGGGCAAGGCGATCGCGGAGAAGATGGATGAGCTGCTGCGCACCGGCAAACTGAAGTTCTTGGAGGACCTGAAAAAGGAAGTGCCTGCCAGCCTGGCCGACTGGTTGAGAGTTCCCAGCCTGGGCCCCAAAAAGATCAGCGCCATCTGGAAAGCGCTCAAGATCACCACGCTGCCCCAGCTCGAAAAAGCGGCGCGCGCCGGCAAGCTGCGCGACCTGCCGGGCATGGGCGCCAAGTCGGAGCAGGCCATCCTGGCCGGCATTGAGGCCCTGTCGCGGCGTTCCGGGCGCATGCCGCTGGGGCACGCCTGGCCGCTGGCGCAGAAGATCATCGGCGAGCTCAAGCGGCTCCCAGGCGTGAAAGCCGCCGAGCCGGCAGGCAGCCTGCGGCGCATGCGCTCGACCATTGGCGATATCGACATCCTCGTGGCCGCCGCAGACTCGGCCCCGGTGATGGAGGCCTTCACCCGCCTGCCCGGCATCCTGCGCGTCCTGGGAAAGGGCGACACCAAGTCCAGCGTTGAATTCAATGACGGCGTGCGCGCCCAGGTCTGGGTGCATCCGCCGCAAAAGTTCGGCACCGCCCTGCAGTATGCCACCGGCTCCAAGGACCACAA
>DATIPW010000189.1:0-1820 GCA_035471605.1 Anaerolineales bacterium
CTTAGGCACGCCGGATTCCAGGCATTGAATTCGCTGAGGATCGAGAAGGCGTATCGCGAATACGGCCACGACATGGACAACACGGACACGCCGCTGGAGGCCGGCCTGGGTTGGGCCGTGCGACTGGACAAGCCCGGCGGCTTCATCGGAAGGGATGCCCTCCTGCGCCACCGGGACAGCGGTCCGCTGAAGTACCGGATGGTGCAGTTCCTGCTGCAAGACCCGGGACCGCTGCTTCACGGAGATGAAGTCATCTACCGCGACGGGAAGATCGCCGGGCACCTGCAAACCGGCGCCTATGGCTTCACGCTGGGCGCGGCAATGGGCATGGGTTTCGTCCACCACGAGGTCGACGCCTCGCCAGAGTTCATCAACAGCGGAGCGTACGAGATCGACATCGCCGGGGAGCGGTACCCGGCGCGGGCCTCGCTGCGCCCCATGTATGACCCGTTGAACGAACGCGTGCGCAGCTGACGCCCCGGTCCCCGGCGCGGGGACACGGTGCCGGGTGCAGGAGGGATACATGTACAGCCAGACTCCGTCGATTGAGCCGATCATCCCCGCGTACCGGCTGCGGCTGCTGGACAACGCGCAGCTTCAGCGGTTCCAAGCGGGCACGTTTCAGATCCTCGAACGGACGGGATTCCACTGTCCCTCGGAACGCGTGTTGAAGATCTATGCGGAACACGGCGGCCGCGTCGATTTCAAGACCCAGACCGTCAAGCTGCCTTCGGACGTCATCTTGGGTTCGCTGGCCCATGCCCCGCGGCATTACACCCTTGGGGGACGCTCCAGGGACCTCGACCTGGATCTCTCCAAGCCGGTGACCTATGAGGCGACCGACGGAACCGGAACCAAGACCATTGACTACGACACGAGAGAACTGCGCTCCTCGGTCAAGGATGACGTCGCCAGGTCCGCCCGCGTGGCCGATTTCCTGTCCTCCATCAGCTTCTACTGGCCCATGGTGAGCGCGCAGGATCACGGCAGGACCGCGCCACTGCACGAGTTGGACGCCGCCTTCAACAATACGCTCAAGCACGTTCAAACGCCGACGGTGGTGGAGGAGGGGCTTGCCCGGCACGCCGTGGAAATGGCCCGGGTGATTGCCGGGAGTGATCAGGCTTTGCGCAGCCGTCCCCCGCTGTCACTGCTGATCTGCACCATCGCGCCGCTGGCACAAGACCCCGGCAGCATGCACGCGGCGCTGGTGGCGGCCGAGGCGGGCATCCCGGTCGGGTTCATGTCCATGCCAAACACCGGGTCGACGTCCCCCGCGACCATTGCCGGCACCCTGGTGCAGGGAGATGCCGAGATCGTTTCGGCGATGGTCCTGATCCAGATGGCCTTCCCCGGGGCGCCGATCTACCATTCGTTCATGCCGGGCATGACCCACCCGCGCACAGGGGCCTACTACAGTCACGAAAGCCGCGTGTACGCCATGGGTGTGGAGCTGGCGCACCACTGGGGCGTGCCCACGTTGGCAGGCACGTTTGGCCTGGATGCCGCCCAGCCGGGCTGGGAAGCGGCGATGGGAGGGGGCAAGACCTCGCTGCTGTGCGCGCTGTGCGGCGCGGAGATGGGGAGCGGGATGGGACTGCTGCGGGGCAGCACACTGCTCTACCCCGAAGTGCTGGTGCTCGACTCCGAGCTCTATCACAGCGTCTGCAGGGACGCGGCGCAGCTCAACCTCGACCCGGATCACCTGGCCCTGGATGTCATTCATGCCGTCGGGCCGCGCGGCCACTACCTGGCGCAGAAACACACGCGCCAGCACTTCCGCCAGCTCCCATTTTCGGAGATCGTACACGTCTACAACG
>DATIPW010000190.1:0-3408 GCA_035471605.1 Anaerolineales bacterium
GAGACCTTCGCGGCCCTAATTCACGAGCGAAAACGAGCTGGCATTATGGTCACCCATGATCTGCGCATGTGCCGCTACGTGGACCGCGTGTTGCAGATGCAGGATGGCCGCGTCGTGGCCGAATTCACGACGCGGAGGGAAATCCGATCACTGGCGAAGTCGTCCAGCTAGCCCGGAACCGGCGTCGGCTCCTTCCGTGAACCTTCGGCCGCTTTGTCGTGCGGGTCAGGCGGTTTCCAAGTACCGTTCCACCTCAAAATCCGTCACGCTCAGCCGATAGTCGTCCCATTCTGCCCGCTTGGCCCGGGAGAATGCCTGGTAGGTGGCGGTTCCCAGTGAGGACTTGATCACCTCATCCTTGTCCAGCTCGGCCAGGGCCTCGGAGAGCGATCCCGGCAGTTCCTTGACTCCGAGCTTAATCCGTTCCTCCTGCGTCAGGTGGTACAGATTGACGTTGTTCAAAGCGGCCGGCGGTACCATGTTGGTGTCAATCCCGTCTAGGGCGGCGGCGAGCATGGCTGTGAACGCCAAATAGGGGTTCGACGACGGATCGGGAAAGCGCAACTCAGCCCGGACCGCCTTGTCCCGGCCCTCGTTGTAGCGCGGGATGCGGATGAGCGCCGAGCGGTTCTGTTGCGCCCAACCCACGTATACCGGCGCCTCGTAGCCCGGCACCAGTCTCTTGTAAGAGTTCACCGTCGGCGCAACCACCGCCGCCAGCGCCCGGGCATGGGCCAGCTGCCCGGCGATGAAGGAGTAGGCCAGCTTCGAAAGGTGAACTTCGTCGCTGGCACTGAAGAAGAGGTTGTTGCCCTTGGCATCAAAGACCGACTGATGGCAGTGCATGCCGGAGCCATTGATTCCGAAGACCGGCTTGGGCATGAAGGAGGCCGTCAGGCCGTGCTGATTCGCAATGGCCTTGACCGCGTACTTGAGCGTGAGGATGTTGTCTGCAGCCCTGAGGGCATTGGTGAATCGGAAGTCGATCTCATGCTGCCCCCGGGCAACTTCGTGGTGCCCGACCTCCACTTCCAGACCCATGGCGCTCAGCGCGTCCATCAGTACAGCCCGCACGTGTGCAGCTTCGTCGTCTGAAGAAAAGTCAAAGTAGCCGCCGTTGTCGTGGGGGATCGGGTGCACGCCGCTGCCATTCGCGCCCTTGAAAAGAAAGAATTCGGGTTCCGGGCCAACGTTGTAAGACCAACCGCGCCGCTCCAGGTTGCCCAGCAGGCGCTTGAGGGTCCCCCTAGGATCTCCCTCGAAGGGCTGCCCCGAGGGCGTGTAGATGTCGCAGAAGACCCTGGCGCGGCGGAGTTCTGGCTTGGTCCAAGTAAGAACCGCATACGTTTCGGGATCGAGGCGGAGATGCATATCGCTCTCCTGGATGCGTGCGAAGCCCTCCACGGAGGAGCCATCGAACCAGACGCCGTCCCTGAGCGCATCCTCCAGCCCGTGAACTGGCATGTCGACACTTTTCACTGCACCGGTGACGTCAGAAAACTGCAGTGAAATGAACTTGATTCCGTCTTCTGCAACTCTCTTGATCAGATCCTTTGCGTCCATGGCTCCTCTTTTTCGTTGAAGATGTGTGCAATCATTTTTCTTCTGAAGGACATCGACCTTTCAGCACCCTTCGCATCTACTCAACTGGCTCCATCGCTGGTTGCTTGGGGGAGTGAACCCTGGTCTGCCTCGATAGGTTGATGATCACGACAGATCCAATGATGACCAGGGCGGAAATCAGAATGCGCGGCGTGATCACTTCGCTGCCAAGCCAAACGCCCAGAAAGATTGCCACCACGGGGTTCACGTACGCATACGTGGAAACCAGGGAGATGGGCGCATTGCGCAGCAGCCAGCTGTACGCGACAAAGGCTACCAGTGAGCCAAACACAATCAGATACACCAAAGCCAGCACCGAGCCGAGGCTGATCGACTCCAAGTGCACTTGTGGCCATTCCCCGGCCAGGGTTCCCACCACAAACAAGCCGGCTGCCCCACCGAGCATCTCGATACCTGTCCCCAGAATCGAGGACTGCGGCATGTCCGCATCCCGCGCGTGCAGGGATCCGTACGACCAAAGCAGAGCCGCCAGCAGAAGCGCCGCCAGGCCGGCTGGATCCAGTCCGTCCCTGGAACTGAGGCTGGTGGATGAACTGACCAGGACGGCGATCCCGCCGAATCCGATCAGCAGACCCAGTGTGATGGTCCAGTCGGGCCTCGTTCCTGTTCGGCGTAGGGCGTCCACGAGCACCATCCAGAGCGGGATGGAGGCTACCACGAGGGCTGCAATCCCAGATGCCACGTGTTGTTCCGCCCAGCTGACCAATCCGTTGCCGCCAAGCAGCAAGAATAGGCCCACCACAATGGCGGACCTCCACTGTGCCCGAGTTGGCTTGGGGTCATGGACCGCCATTCTCCATCCATAGAGAACCGCGCCGGAGATCAGGCAGCGAGCCCCCGCCATCAGGAAGGGGGGTATGGTCTCCACGGCAAAGCGAATCGCGAGGTAGGTGGAACCCCAAATGATGTACAGCGTTACCAGTGCAAGCCAGATCTTGGTCCGCATCAAGACTCCTGGGAGAGCCCAGATCTTGCGTCGGCCATCGCAAACTCCCAGGCGATCAGCGCACGCTTCCTGGTCGTCCCATACCGATACTTGCCAAACTCGCCCAGCTTGCGGATCACCCGGTGGCAGGGGATGAGCACCGGGACGGGATTGCGAGCCACGGCGCTGCCGACAGCTCTCGCGGCATGAGGATGGCCGATCCACGAGGCAACATCCTGATAGGTGCAGAGGCTTCCCTCTGGGACCCGCAGCAGGGCCTCCCAGACCTTGATCTGGAAGTTCGTCCCACGCAGCACGACATGCATCGGAACGCGAGGGCGCTGGCCCAGCCGGAATATTGACTCGATCAATGCCCCTTCTTCCCCTTGAGCTTCGACCAGCTTGGCATGGCTCCAATACTGGGCCAACTCAGCGACCGCGTCGTCGTCGTGCTCGCGTACGAAACCCAGATGGCAAATACCGCGTGGCGTCATGCCCAGCAGGCATCTCCCAAACGGAGTGGGGTAGATCCCGTACCGGATCGTCACGCCGGTGCCTCGCGTCTTGTATTCGCCGGGTGACACCGCCTCCGTCGTGACGAAGAGATCATGGAGTCGGCCCGGGCTTGACAAGCCCATCTCGTAGGTCGTCTCGAGCAGGCTGCGCGAGCCATCCAGCAGGGCGCGGGCGCGTTCGCGGGTAATGAACTGCAGGAAGCGCTTGGGGCTGAGGCCGGCCCACCGCGTAAAGACGCGCTGAAAATGGTACTCGCTAAGATTGACGGCAGCTGCCACCTCGGTCAATTCTGGCTGTCGGGTCGCGTTGGCGTCAAGGTAGTGGATCGCTTTTTCCACGAGAAC
>DATIPW010000191.1:0-7067 GCA_035471605.1 Anaerolineales bacterium
CGCGGCGATCGACGCCAGCAGGGCGTTGAACAGCGATTTTCCCAGGACCAGCATCGGCAGGCTGAGCAGGATCTCGGCCAGCGGATTCCAGAAGTCCCCGGCGTAGCGTGTCAGGGGAACGAGGCCCTGGAAGAAGTAGACAACGTAGTCCACGACGATGCCACGCCCGTCGGCGATGTTCTTGGCCACCGTGAAGTAGAAGGCAGAATCACCGTGGCCGGGCGTCTCCCACGCGGAGGCCAACTTCAGGCGCATCGCCAGGCCGATGAGCAGACCCAGGGCGCCGATGATGTACCAGATCCTTGAGTCCTCGCTGGTTGTGTTGCGCATGGTTTGCTTCAGGGATGGCGGTTCCGGTGCGAAGCCCCTCCAGCCTTGACCGCCCGTGCGATCAGGCTCGGCGCTCCGGCACGGAAGGCGCCACCGTCTCACTGATCTGCCACCTGGCGAACTGGGCGGCGACGCGGCCGGGGACACGACCCTGCATGATCACTCCGCCGCGTTCGTGCTCAAGCCGCTCCACCTGGCCGGATTCGTGGAAGAGAGAGATCAGCGCGCCCTGTTGATACGGAAGACGCACCAAAATGGGTGTGAAACGCTCAAAGAGCTCCGCCTCGATCAGGCCCAGCAGCTCCTCGCGGCCCAAGCCCGTGAGTGCCGAGATCGCCACCGCTTTGGGGTAGCTGCGCACCGTGTCCTGAGCCAGCGTCGGGTGGCCCAGACGGTCGATCTTGTTCAGGGCTGTCACCGAGGGAATATGGCCGGCGCCGATCTCGTCCAGGGTCTGCTGCACGGAGCGGAACTGCTCCAGCGCGTTGGAGTGCGAAACGTCCACCACGTGCAGCAGCAGATCCGCGTCGGCGATCTCTTCCAGGGTGGCCTGAAAGGCCGCCACCAGCATCGTCGGGAGCTTCTGGATGAAGCCCACGGTATCCGTGATCAGCGCCGGGTTGCCGCGCGGCAGCTCGATCCTGCGCGTCGTCGGATCCAGCGTGGCGAACAGCTGGTCCGCGGTGTAGGCCTCCGCCTTGGCCAGGGAATTCAGGAGCGTGGATTTGCCGGCGTTGGTGTAGCCGACGAGTGCCACCGTGGGCAAGCGCGAACTCTTACGGTGCGAGCGGTAGCGCTGTCGATGGGCGCGGACCTTATCGAGGTCCTTCTTGAGATGAGCCAGGCGCTGACGAATCGCGCGCCGGTCAACCTCCAGCTGCGTCTCGCCCGGGCCGCGCAGCCCAACTCCGCCTGCGCTGCCGGTTCGCCCGCCTCCGCCGCCGGCCTGCCGCGCCAGATGCGTCCACTGTCGGGTGAGGCGCGGCAGCCGGTATTCCAGCTGCGCCAGCTCCACTTGGAGCATGCCTTCCGCGCTGTGCGCGTGCTGGGCAAAGATGTCCAGAATCAGGCCTGTCCGGTCCAGCACCAGAATCGTGTTTCCCAGCGCCTGCTCCAATTCCCTTTGGTGCCGCGGCGAGAGCTCGTCATCGAAGATGACCACGTCGGTCAGCGTGTCCTCGGCCAGCAGCCTGAGTTCTTCCACCTTGCCGGGGCCGATGAACGTTTCCACGTGGGGGTGCTCAAGCTTCTGGGTGAGGGAGCCCACGACCTCCAGGCCCGCCGTCGTGGCCAGCAAGCCCAGCTCGGTCATCGAATCCTCCAGCGAGAGCAACTGCTGCTGCTTGCGTAGCTCGGCGCCGACGAGGAACGCGCGTTCACGCGGTCGGCGGGTGGGGTGGGGAACTCGCTTCACCATGGAGAACCTGGGACTAGTCGCATAATACCATGCGCCGCCCGGGGCCCGCGCGCCCTAGCCGCCAGTGGGGGCAGCGTCCAGATCGCTCTGCTCCATCAGCCACGTCCACAGCACATCTCCCACGACCTGCAGGCTCTCGGCCGAGACCTTGTCAGGCGTGTCGGCGGTGGTATGCCAGAATTCGTAGTCCAGATCAATGATGTCGACTGCCGGTATTCCGGCCTTGAGGAAGGGCACATGATCGTCCAGGATCGTCTGGCCGACCTCCGGCACAAACACATCCTCGTGACCCAGGCGGGCGGCGGTGGCCCAGATGGAGGCGCGCAGCTCCTCATCTGAGCTGGCTTCCATGGGGATGCGCAGATCGCGGTCGCCCACCATATCGACCAGGATCATCTTGGCGGGCCTGAGATCCATCTGCTCCACGAAGGCCGTGGATCCCAGCAGCCAGTCCCAGCCCGGGATGCGTCCATTGTCCTCCGCATCAAAGAAGACCAGCCAGATGGGGGCGGTGTCGGGCGGCAGGCTGCGGGCCAGTTCCAACAGCACGGCCGCGCCGGAGGCACCGTCGTTCGCCCCAGGGGACGGCAGATCGCGCAGTTCCTCTTGGGGATCGCGATCCGCCAGCAGGCGTGAGTCATAATGCGCGCCGACCAGGATCTCGGGTGCTCCCTCGGCTCGCCAGGCAATCAAGTTGACGATTGGGTGGCCCATGGCGGTGGCCGTCTGGCGGCGTGTCTTCCAGCCTGCCGCCTGCAGTTCTGCCTGCATCCAGTCCAGCGTTCTGGCATGGCTCTCCGAGCCGGGGATGCGAGGGCCGAATTCCACCTGGCGCTGCACGTCGCGCAGGGCGCGGCCGCCGTCGAATGGCGATGCGCCCGCGGAGGCCCCGAGCCGAAAGGCCAGGGCATACCACGATGAAACGGCTATCAGCAACAGGGCAATGAATGAGAGGTACAGCCGAACTCGGTTCCGCGACATGCTGCCCTAGGCGGGTACGGGGGCCAGGAAGGCCTCCAGGTCATCGAGTGCGCGGGCTGCAAAGGCCTGAGCTCGCTGGACCTTGCCGCCCCGGACTTCTGTTTCCAGCGGCGGCAGCAGCCCGAAATTGGCCTTCATGGGCTGGAAGTCTCGCAAATCGGCGTGCGTGGCATAGAAGCACAGCGCACCGATCATCGTCGAGCGGGGCAGCTCCCACGCGGCATCACCCATCGCCAGGCGCGCGGCGTTGATGCCCGCCAGCAGGCCGGTCGCAACGTTGCCCATGTAGCCTTCCACGCCCATGATCTGACCGGCGAAGAATAGATCCGGGCGTCCGCGGTACTGCAAGGAGGCATGCAGCAGAACCGGCGCGGCAATGTACGTGTTGCGGTGCATCTGTCCGTAGCGCGCAAACTCGGCTTGCTCAAGGCCCGGGATCATGCGGAACACGCGCTTCTGCTCGGCCTGTCGCAGATTTGTCTGAAAGCCGACGATGTTGTAGAGCGTTCCAGCCAGATTGTCCTGGCGCAACTGCACCAGCGCAAATGGGCGCCGGCCGGTCCGCGGGTCCTTCAGGCCGACGGGGCGCAGGGGGCCGAATGCCAGCGAATCGGAGCCGCGCCGCGCCAGCACTTCGATGGGCAGGCAGCCTTCAAAATACTCACCGGCCCGCACGCCGTCGGCGATGGGGGCCTCCATGGGGCGCAGCGGGATTCGTTCCGCGCCGGACAGCGCTTGCACGAACTCGTAGTACTGTTCGCGGTCCAGCGGACAGTTGATGTAGTCGGCGCTGGTCGGTTCGGGGCCGCGATCGCGAGAACCCCGAAAGGCCACACCCATATCGATCGAGCTGCCTACGACGATGGGTGCGAGGGCGTCAAAGAAGGCCAGGTTCTTCTCGCCGGTCAGGCCCGCAATTTCCTGTGCCAGCGTATCCGACGTCAGCGGACCGGAGGCAAGTATGCACAGGCCGTCAGGGATGCGCGTGATCTCCTGGCGCACCAGGTTGATCCGCGGGTGCGCTTCGATCCTGCGGGTGACCAACTCCGAGAAGCGGCTGCGGTCGACGGCCAGCGCGCTCCCGGCAGGTACCGCCGCGCCTTCGGCGCACTCCAGCAGCATCGAACCCAGGCGCCGGAGCTCTGCCTTCAACAAGCCCGAGGCCCGGGAAGGCAGTGAGGAGCCGAGCGAGTTTGAGCACACCAGCTCGGCCAGGTCCGCCGAGGTGTGCGCACCCGTTCCCCTTTTCGGGCGCATTTCGTATAGGACAACATCCAGGCCCCGTTCGGCCGCCTGCCAGGCTGCCTCGCAGCCAGATAATCCTCCCCCCACAACCGTTAAATTGGTCATTTTCACTCCAATCTTACCATTTACCCCTGCTGTATAATTTTCCTCGCCACACGCGCATTTTTCGGCAGGGAGCGGATAGCCGTTTGCGGCGGGGCCATGAAGGCCCCAGATTCGCCTGCCACCGGCCGGCTGCTCATGGTGCCCCGCCTCCGCGGGCCGGCAGAGCCTCTTGGCATGGATCCAATCTCGGTGCTGGTTGTCGATGAAGAGCCGGGAATCGCCTTGCTATGCAAGCGTATGCTCACGCGGGCCGGCTACGAGGTGACCGCGCTCACCGATCCCAAAGAGGCGGTGGAGTGGCTGGCGCACAATCGCGCCGCGCTGCTGCTGGTGGACATGCGTGTGCCCGAAGTGGATGGGGCGGCGGTGCTGGCGCATGCCAGTAGATTGCAGCCGGAGATCGCGGTGCTGGTGATGACCGGCCTGGGCACCCTGGATACGGCCAATCGGGCCTTCCGCCAAGGTGCCGACGGTCTGGTTTCCAAGCCCTTTGATGACGGTGAGCAGCTGATCGCCGCGGTGCAGCAGGCGCTCACGGACAGCCAGCGCAAGCGCGACGCGGCGCGTATTCGGGCCATGCGGCCCCTGTTCGAAGTCACGGAGTGGCTGCTCTCCGAGACGCGCAGCGAAGCTCTGCTGGAGCTGATGATCAAGGCCATCCTGGAGCACTTGCGCTGCGGTCACGCTGCCTACTACGAGTACTCCGCGGCCGAGGGTCGCTTTATCCTGCGCGCCGGGCAGGGGCAGCAGCTTCCCGAGTTCATCATCCAGGTCGATGCCAGCGGCGCGCCGCTGCTGATCAACTCGACAGGTCCTGGCGAAGCCAGCAACCAGGCGCGGCTGATCAAGGCCGAAATTGGCGCTGCCCTGTTTGTGCCGATCGTCAGGCAGAAGTTCCGCGGCGTGTTCTTCGCCGGCCGCCAGCGCGGCCGGGAAGGCTTTCTCGCCGCTGATCTGGACCTGCTGCAGATCCTGGCACGCCAGGCGGCGGCCGCCCTCGAGAATGCCCGGCTCTTCGATGAAGAGCGATCGTACGTGCGCCAGATCGAAGACTCTCAAGCAGCGCTGCTGCAGGCCGAAAAGATGGCCGCGGTCGGCCGCTTGAGCGCATCCCTGGCACACGAGATCAACAACCCGCTGCAGTCCATCCAGAATTGCCTGCATCTCGCAGGACACGCGCACCTCTCTGACACGAAGCGCCGCAAGTACGTGGAGATGGCGCGGTCAGAGGTGGAGCACCTGTCCGTCACCGTCCGCCGGATGCTCGATTTCTACCGGCCGGGCGCCGCCAAGTCCGAGAAGCTGGCGGTCGGCGACCTGCTGCAATACATCGTCAACCTGACGGAACAGCAGCTCAAGGAACGCGGCATCGTGGTGAAGACCGAAGTTCCGGCGAAGCTGCCAGGTGTCTTGGGCGTGCGCAGCCAGGTGCAGCAGGTATTCATGAATCTGATCCTCAATGCCTACGATGCGATGCCGGCGGGCGGGGTGCTGCAGATTGCCGGGCACGCCACAAAAGGCGGCGTGGAGCTGGTCTTCGAGGATAGCGGGCAGGGGATAGCCCCGGAATTGGCTTCGAGCGTCTTTGAGCCGTTCTTCAGCACCAAGGAGGGTGGATCGGGGCTGGGCCTGGCCATCAGCTACAACATCGTTGCAGCGCACGGCGGCAAGCTGGAGCTGTTGCCGGATCATGGCAGGGGCGCACGTTTTCGGGTCTTCCTGCCGGCCGGGGAGGCGACATGAAATCCCACATCCTGATCGTGGACGATGAACAGGTCACGCGGCAGTCGCTGACGGACATCCTGAAGCTCGAGGGATACAACACCGCGGCAGTGGCCAACGGGCCGGCGGCGGTCGAGCATGTCCGCACCCATCCAGTGGACCTGGTGGTTGTGGATCTGCGCATGCCGGGAATGGATGGATTGCAGGTGGTGCAGGCCGTCAACCAGATCTCACCGGATACCGAAGTGGTGCTCTTGACGGCGTACGGCTCCGTCGATTCCGCGGTGCAGGCCCTGCGCCTGCGCATCCATGATTACCTGACCAAGCCCGCTTCTCCGCAGCAGGTGGTGGCAAGTGTCAAGAGGGGCCTGGAGCGTCGCACGGCAAAGCTGCACGCAAAGGCCGGGGCCGGGCAGCCGGCCGAGGGGGAGGCGGAGCCTCAGGTATCGCTGCCGGATGGAACCCTGGTCGATTTCTCGCGGCGGCAGATCAGCGCCGGTCGGCGTGTGGCACATCTGACGCCGGCCGAGGGCCGGCTGCTCCGCATCCTGATGGAGAACGAGGGCAAGGTCTTCTCGCACCGCGAGCTGGTGCTGCTGGTGCAGGGATATGAGACCTCGCAACGCGAGGCGCCCGAGATCCTCCGGCCGCTCGTCAGCCGCCTGCGCCACAAGCTGGAGACCTTCCCGGCCCTATCGGAACGCGTGGCCAGCGTGCGCGGCACTGGCTATGTTTACGAGCCTGCCAAGTAGCTCCCCCTCAAGATTGTGGCACGCCAAGCGTCTTGCGGCGGGCTGGTGCCACCGCTGGCCGCCGTTATTCAGGTTGCGGGGTAGCCACCCGGTTCAGATACTGCGTCAGCTCGCCTGCCAGTTCACGGTAGTGCCGGGCGGCACGGCCGTTGGGCCGGTAGCCGGCGATGCCTGACGCGGCGTCGGTGGTCTGGCGCAGCATGGCGTCCATCTCGATCGCCGTCTGCAGGACTCCCTCGCCGAACGTTGTCTGCATCTGCTTCACGATCCCGCGCTGCATCCGGTTCTGGGGGTCCAGCAGGGTGATCAAGATCCTGTAAATCAGCCCGGGATTGCTCTCCTCGCGCACGCGGCGGATGAGGGCCATCATGTTCCGCAGGGCATAGGCGGCGAAATAGTCCGGCAGCGTGGGAATGATCAGCAGGTTCGCCGCGCTCAGTGCATTGGTGGTGATGGCCCCCAGAAACGGCGGGCAGTCCAGCAGCACGAAATCGTAGGCGAGAGGAGCCGCCGCT
>DATIPW010000192.1:0-1765 GCA_035471605.1 Anaerolineales bacterium
GAGCCGCTGTTGTGCCAATTCGGCGAGCTCCGGCACGATCTCGACGCTGTACACCTCGATGAAGCCCAACTCTGCCAGAATGGCGGCTTGGTAGCCCGAGCCCGTCCCTATCTCAAGCACCCTTTGTCCGGGCTTCAGCTCGAGTAACTCCGTCATCCAGGCCACGATATACGGCTGTGAGATCGTTTGACCAAAACCAATGGGGAGCGGGTGGTTCTCGTAAGCCTGGCCCAGAAACTCGGGAGGAACAAACTCGTGGCGTGGAACCGCCCGCATGGCCCGGAGGACATGCTCGTCCGAAATGCCGGCCGCCTCGATATGCAGGCGCACCATGTCGCCACGCGCCTGCAGGAACGCGTCAGCTGTTTCTGCCTGGGTCTCCGGACGTCCTGCAGGAGCAGAGGTATCCGGTGGTGGCGAAGCCGGCGTCGTCGGTGCCGGGGAGGCGCAACTCGCAAGAAGCACCGCGCCAGCGAAAAGACTTGCAATGATGGGAGCGTGCCGTCTTGACCGCATGGCTGGACCTCATACCAGGCCCAAGGCCCGCAAGGCCGCAGGTTGGCAGGCATCGGGCGCGGCGCCGGCCATCCGAATCTTCCGGCCGGCTATCTGCGTTTGGTGCCGAGCAGAGCGCCCATGATGCCCCGGGTCACCTCGCGGCTGATCTGCCTTCCCAGCGGGCTGTTCGCCGCCTTCAGTACCCGGTCGAAGGCGGTGGGTTCGGGCTTGGAGCGTCTGCCCTTCGGGCTCTCCACGTTCCCTTCCGCGGCAACCGCCGCCGCCGTGCGAGCCTGGAGTTTCTCGTACGCAGATTCGCGATCGAGCACCTGCTCGTAGCGACCATGCAATGAGGAGCTGAGGACTATCTGCTGTCGGGTTTCCGGCGGGATGGGCCCGATCTGGCTCCTGGGCGGAAGCATCAACGCCCGCTGCACTACACCCGGCATTCCTTTGGCGTCCAGCATGGAAACGAGTGCCTCCCCAACGCCCAGCTGTGTGATGACATCGGCGACGTCCAGCTTTGGATTCTCCCGAAACGTCTTCGCCGCTGCTTTGACAGCCTTCTGATCCAGTGGAGTGAAGGCTCGCAGGGCGTGCTGCACGCGGTTGCCCAGCTGCCCCAGGACTGTCAGGGGAACATCCATCGGGTTCTGCGTGACGAAGTAAACGCCGACGCCCTTGGAGCGGATCAGTCGCACTACCTGCTCCACCTTCTCCAGGAGCGCCTTCGGAACATCCGTGAACAGGAGGTGGGCCTCGTCGAAGAAGAACACGAGCTTGGGCTTGTCCGTATCACCGACCTCCGGCAGCTGCTCAAAGAGCTCCGCCAGCAGCCACAGGAGAAAGGCGGTGTACGTCTTGGGCACGAGCATCAGCTTGTCAGAGGCCAGGATGTTGATCATGCCGCGACCCTGGGCGTCTGTCCGCATCATATTGTCCAGGTCAAGGGCGGGTTCACCAAAGAACTTGTCAGCACCCTGTTCTCGGAGGGTCAGCAGGCTGCGCTGGATGGCTCCGATCGTGGCTCCCGCCACGTTGCCATACTGGGTCTGAAACTGCTGGGCGTTGCTGCCGACAAACTGCAGCATTGCCTGCAGATCCTTTAGATCCAGCAAGTCCATCTCATTGTCGTCGGCAATCTTGAATACCAGGCTGAGCACGCCGCTCTGCGTATCATTCAGATCGAACAGCCGGGAGAGGATCAGCGGGCCCATCTCCGACACCGTGGCCCGCACCGCGTGGCCTTGCTCCCCAAAGATGTCCC
>DATIPW010000193.1:0-5935 GCA_035471605.1 Anaerolineales bacterium
CTGACATGCCAGATGCTGCCCAGCTCCGCCGTCAGTCGCTGGTGCAGGTCATAGCCATGGCTGGGCCCCAACATCAGCAATCCCAGCAGGGCATATTCCGGAGAGACTGGCCCCTTAGCATGAGGGCGCCGGCTGCCGACACTCACTCAGTGAGTATAGCCTGCGGCAGGGAGCTTGACAAGCTGCCCCAACCAGCATGGGGTCAGGGAGGCCTCACTTTCCCGTCTTCCGGCGGGCCGCCATTGCAGGCAAGCGCGCCCTCTTGGGGGCGCCTTTCAAATTCTGAGCGACGCGAAACCGAACCATGCGTGCGATCAGCCCCAGCGGGAGTGGTTCGTCCAATGGAAATCTCACGGAACCCTTGGCACTTTCATACGCCGCCAACTCCCTGCTGAACGCCTGAATCGCGGCCGGCGTCGGATAGAACCCGATGTGTTTTTCATAGGCGGCGAAATGCACCAGGTTGCCATGGAGGGTAAACGTGGGGATTGCGTAGCTGATGGTTTCCTGGGCGTCCGGCGCGGCTGCGCGGACGGTTGCGCGCATCTGCCTGAGCAACTTCTGAGTCTTTGCCGGGAAGGACCGGATGTAGGCATTGATGCTGAGAGCTTTGGTACGCTTCATCTCTCTTCCTTTGCTGCAGGAACGCGCGGTCGACCCCGCCAGCCGTCCGCGGCTCCGCCGGACTCACTTTGCGGGCAGGATGCTGGCAGGGTGCCAGCTTTCTCAGGTCCGAGAGTCGTCTCACTGGCGCGGAGAGGCGGTGCGCTTGTCCGCAGACGCCCCGTACGCCCCGCGGTACTCGGGCGGCAGGAGCCGGGCAATCGATTCCATGATCTGCTGTGTCGCCTGGTCGAGTGCGTGCGGACGTTCCCGCAGGGTTTGCAAGTCGTACGGTTCGCCCGCGGTCAAGGTGAGATGCGGCCTGCGCAGCCGGCGCAAATCGGAGTAGACGTCCGCATTTCGCGTTCCGGTGAGTGCAAGCGGCACCACGCGGGCGCGTGCGTGGAGCGCCAAGTAGGCCGCACCCCTGCCGCCGCGCTCCATGCCGCCAGACAAGCTGTAGCGGCCTTCGGGGGCGATGATCAGGGAACGGCCCTCGTGCAGGGCCCGGACGCCGAAATCCAGGGCACGGCGATCAACCCGCCCGCGGTGCAGCCAAATGATTCCATACCAGTCCATGATTCGACCGAGGACGGGGTACTCAGACAGCAACTCGATCTTGCCGAGCGCTTCGGGAGCACTCGGAAGCGCAATCAGCAGTAGCAGTGCATCCGCATCACCCAGATGATTCGTGACGTAGAGAACGGGCCCGCCAGGCAGGTGCTCCACGCCGCGTAGTTCCGCAACGGCCAGCGCCCGAATCAGGATGCGGGCCAGCATGCGGATGCAGAGCCGAAAGGCCCGCCGGAGTCCATGCAGCCGGGGGAAACGCGTGAGCTCCGGTCTCCAGAGTTGGGAGATGGGTTTAGGAGGCGTCGAGAGCAGCATTGGCTGCGTACACACCGTGATACTCGGGGGGCAGCAGCCGGGCAATCTGCCGCATCACCAGATCGGCATTGTGCTGCCGGGCCTGGCGACGCGCTTCACCTCGGCCTGCCAGCGGGGGCAGCCGGAAAGGCATGCCCACGCGCATGCTGATGTCCGGACGCTGGAACCGCAGGCCGCGCCGCAGGAAATCGTCGGTGGCACCGGCGATTCCCACCGGCAGAACAGGCACGCCGGTTTCATCCACAATGAGAGCGATGCCCGGCTTGGCGCGTCGCATTGCGGGTTGGTGAGAGCGTCCGCCCTCCGGCGCGATCAGCAACGGCACACCGGTGCGCAGCGTCGCAAGCATCTCGTCGATCAGGGCGCGGTCGTACGAACCGCGATGGACCGGCGTGGCTCCATACAGGGAGACGATCTGCCCTTGCACGGGCTTGGCGAACACATCCGAGGCGCCGATGGCGGCGATCGACTCGGGCCAGAAGGCAAGCATGAGCGGGGCATCAAAGATCGAAGTGTGGTTTATGGCCGCGATGTAGGGCGTGGCGCGGGGGATGTTCTCCAGCCCACTGACCTGAACGCGGCCCAACAGCAGGTAGAGAGAGCGCGCCGCCCGGCGCAACAGGCCGCGCCGCAGCTGCAGGGCCAGAGGGATGGAGACCGTGGCGCTATTCACACAGTCGCCTTACCAGTTCGAAGGTCTCGTCAGCGGTGAGCTTCTCGGAATCAATCAGCACCGCGTCCGGTGCGACGCGCAACGGCGCAGCGTCACGCGTTGAGTCAATGCGGTCCCGCTCCAGGACCATGGAGAGGACATCGTGCAAATCAGCCACCATGCCGCGGGCTTTCAGTTCCTCGTGGCGCCTGCGAGCGCGTTCTGTGGCAGAGGCATCCAGGTAGATCTTCAGATCCGCCTCGGGCAGGATGACGGTGCCGATATCCCGCCCCACCATCACCACCCGGCCCCGCTGTCCGATTTCCCGCTGCTGCTCTCCCATTGCCGTGCGCACCCCTGGATAGGCCGAAACGACCGAAACGTTCGCATCCACCGCGCCCGAGCGCAAGTCCCAAGTGGCATCCGTCCCGTCCACAAAAACGTCACTCAGCCGGCCGTCAGCCCTGGACGGGGGCCGAACGTCGATGCGTATGCTGCTGGCCAAGGCAGTCACAGCGGCTTCCTGGCGAACGTCAATCCCCTGTTGCAGTGCCTGCCAAGTCACGGCCCGGTACATGACGCCAGTATCAAAGAACAAGTAGCCCAGCCGCTCAGCCAGCCGCCGACCCAACGTGGACTTGCCGGAGGCGGCGGGACCATCAATGGCAATGATCAGGGGAGGTTTTCTGGACACGTGGCCTGGGAGTTTCCTATGCACCGTTTGCGGACATCTCACGGTGAAGACCGTGGCCTGGCATCGGGAAACAGATCACTCCGCACCCACAGGATGATGAACTCACTCTCCTGGGTGATCTCATGAAACGGCAACCACTCCTGGAAGCGAAATAGACTCCAGACCGGTGTGCGGCGCCAAACAAAGCTCTGTCCGCGATAGGAAGCAGCGAGTGCCAGATCGGGCTGGTCGGGGGTGATCAGCATCGCCTGGTCGGAGGCCGGGCCCGCGGACGCCCGGATCTCCAGCGGTCGGTCCCGCAGCAACCAACGCAGGGCCGCCGAATCGACGCCGGCGATGGCCACCGACTGCGCGTTCCGGTCCTTGTCACTCCATGCCGATTGATCGTCCACCGTGCGCAACAGCAGGCTGGCCATCGGCTGGTACGAGCCTGGGTGCCACAACTCGGCACTGTTGGGGAGCTGGCGGTGTCCCGTGGCGGCCATCAGCATGGCCGTCGAATACACGGAGAGAAAGGCGGTCAGCCCCCACAATGTACCGTGCCGGGCGGCCTGCACAGACCAACCCACGGCGACCAACAGCAGGCTCACAAGCAGAAGGAAGAGCGAACCGATGAGCAACCATACTCGCAATTCGACTTGATCCGGCAGCAGGCCGGGCCGGCGCAGGGCGAGGAAATCGAGCCAGGCGAAGACAAGGATGATGCAGCTGAGTGCGACCGCTGCCAACACCTCGCGTCGATCTTCACGGGGCAGGTTCAGTGCGCGCGCCAGCTCCAGAGAGGCCAGCGCCCAAAGTGGGATCAACATCCAGGCGAGGTCAATCACCTGCCGGGAAGGGTAGAACAGAGTCAGTAGAAGCGCAACCAGCATCCACACACTGAGTCGTCGCGCACGCGATTTGCGTTGCGCCCAACCGCGCACGGCGGCCAGCAGGGCCAGCAGCAAGCCGAGCGGCTGGTAGGCAACAAGCGAGGACAGCACCACCGACACCGGAACAGCTGAGGCGCTCGTCCAACCCAGAATGTACTCCGGCAGGCCGGCGATCCAGGCGCTCAGACCGCCGGGCATGCTCATGAACGCCGTTCCCACAAAGAAGATTGAGCCCAACGCATAGAGGCCCAGTTTGCCCCATTCGCTGAGTGAGATGGCGGTGATTGCTGCTGGTCCCCCAGCCTGACTACGCGGCGCGCCTTGCAGCGGACGCAATAGCGCCCAGGAAAGGACCAGGCCCAGCAATCCGGGCCACACAGCCGATCCAGAAAGCAGGGCCATGCCGGCGCACGCCCCGCTCCAGCCTGCTTGACCCCGCTGCCAAAAGCCCCATGCCGCCAACATGAAAGTGAGCGCCATGATGGAGCTTCCGGCCTGGCGCGATAGCGCAGCCAGCCCGGGCTCCAGCGCCAGTGCAAAGGCGAGGATCACCGCCGGTCGCGGCTTCAGGCTTTCCCTGAACAGCCACGGGACCAGGATCAGTGCACTCCCGGTTAGGGCGGGGATGAGGCGTGCCAGGGTGTTGGTCGCGCCGCCAAAGGCAAAGAAGAGCG
Organism: Anaerolineales bacterium; assembly: GCA_035471605.1. Classification (GTDB taxonomy): domain Bacteria; phylum Chloroflexota; class Anaerolineae; order Anaerolineales; family Villigracilaceae; genus Fen-1038. Next base: position 4,384 of record DATIPW010000193.1, read on the forward strand.
CCGACGTCAGGGCAAGATAGGCGGGCTGTGAGCCCAGTGGCGGTCGCGCGCCCCTGGCGACGTCCAGGGCCTGCAAGGCCCAACCGGCCTCCGGATCCGAAAGCGGCAGGGATCCGAGACCCACCAGGCGCACAGTCAGTCCCAGGAACAGCGCGAGCAAATACAGCCCGGTTTCGCGACGGAAGGTGCGCATTGATGTATTTTACATGATGCGGGATGACAAGGTCTTTTGCCCCTGATGGCCCTCAAGCCCGCATCCGGCAGCGGCCTGGTCGAAGCTGCGTGGGGCTACGGTTGCTCGTAGACGCTCACCGCCCCGCGCTGAAACACCAGGTTGAGATGCCGCAAGAACTTCTCCTCGTGCAGCGCATAGGTCGAGCGCTCCAATTGACCGACGACGACATAGCGGATGTCGTACTGCTCCAGGATCAGCCGGGCCGTTTCCCAGTCGGTAGTCTCATACAGCCGCTTCACATCGTCCTGCCGCGATCCTTGGGGTTCGGCGCTGCCGCGCCACTGGACCTCATGTCCCGGCCAGCCCAGCACCGTCGGGAGACCGGTGTATACAGAGATGCGCCCGTATTCGCTGTAGCTGCCGCCAACAGCCTCTGCCACCACGCCGTCAGGCACAGACTTCAGCCACAGGATGGCCGCCGCTTCTTCCGGATTTCCGCGTTCGATGCGCTTGAAGTCATCGAGTGTCCAGCCCAGGAATGGCTTGAGGTTGTTCGTCTTGCTTGGCACAGCCAGCACGGGGTAGGTCATCGAAATCATCAACACTGCGGCAAGCACCGGGATCACGATCCTTCGGGCCCCCGGACTCGCGTGGCGCAGCAGCCTCACAACCGCCATGGCCGCCGCCAGGCTCCACAGCAGCCATGCCTGGAAGTAGAACTTGAAGATGGTATTCATCCTGGACCCGAACTGGTCCCGCAGATAGACGAATTCAGGACCAATGACTAGCAGTGAGGCGATGAGCACCAGCAGCAGGATGAAGTATCCCGCGCGGTCGTCGTGACTATCCGGATCAGGCGACACCGCGGCTACAGATTCGGTCGGCCCCGGGCCCACCCCCAGGGCGGCGGGCGACGCGGAACCCAGCGAGTCCATGGACGCCTCGACCGGTATGGCGATCAGGAAGGCCAGTGCCGGACTCAAGACCGCCAGCATCGTCAGCAACCCTCCCAGGAAGGCCAGGCGCCGCAGCAAGGCTGGCCCCACCAGCAATCCAATATCGGGCGCCCCCTGTGCCTGCAGGAACTCGGTGGCCAGGCCGGGTTGTCGAAGTGCCGCGAGCCCGGCCACGAACAGCAAAGCCACCAGCAGCGCGGCGACCAGGCCCAGCGTCAACCGGATGGCAAGCCGCCATTTCGCCGGCCGGCGTTCCCCGCGCCACAGGTAGATATGATGGGCCAGCAGCGGAAGGAACAAGGGCGCAAACATGACCCACAACTGCGAGCCCCGTGTTGGGCTGACAATATTCGGCAGGAGGCCCCCGGCCTGCGAAGAGAAGGTGAAGTAAAAGGGGAGATATAGCAGGGCCGACGCGATA
>DATIPW010000194.1:0-11756 GCA_035471605.1 Anaerolineales bacterium
CGAGAGGCAAGGGAATGGCCAAACAAGGCAAACTACGCATAATCCCCCTGGGGGGGCTTGGGGAAGTCGGCAAGAACATGACCGCCTATGAATTTGATCACAAGATCATCATCGTAGACGCCGGAATCATGTTCCCCGAAAACGACATGCTGGGAATTGACTACATCATCCCGGACTTCACGTATGTTCGTGAGCGCGCCTCGGACGTGGTTGGAATCCTGATCACCCACGGACACGAGGATCATGTCGGCGCCGTCACACATGTAGTGAGTGAGATATCGGCGCCGCTATATGCAACCGCCCTGACCCGCGGTTTGATCGAGGTCAAGCTGGCCCGGGCCAGCATCTCTGGCAAAGTGCAGCTCAACACGGTGCAAGCTGGGAAGCGCATAGATCTGGATCCGTTCAAGGTGGAGTTCTTCCACGTCTCGCATTCGATCCCGGATGCCGTTGGGCTGGGGATTACCACTCCGGCCGGTTTCGTCGTGCACATGAGCGATTTCAAGTTCGACCAGACGCCCGTGGACGGATGGCCCACGGACTATGCCAAGCTGGCCGAATTCTCGAAGCGAGGCGTCGATCTGCTTCTGTCTGATTCCACCAATGCGGAGCGTCCTGGCTGGACGCCGTCCGAAATGGTGATTGGGCCCGCCTTCGACAAGGTCTTCACGGAGGCGCGTGGACGCGTAATCACGGCAACCTTCGCCTCTTTGATATCCCGCGTGCAGCAGGTTGCCGACGCCGCAGCCCGGCATGGACGGAAGATGGCGCTAGCGGGCCCAAGCATGCTCGACAACGTGAAGATCGCCCGCAAGCTTGGCTATCTGGACATAGCTGATGATCTGATTGTGCCGCTAGAGCAGGCGCTGAATATGCAGGATCACAAGGTCGTGGTGATGTGCACCGGCTCACAGGGGGAGCCAGCCTCCATCGTGGGCAGGCTCTCGACTGGCACAAACCGCCAGTTCGGTCTGAAGCCCGGCGACACCGTGGTACTATCCTCGCATCCCATTCCCGGGAATGAAGAGACGATAAGCAAGACGATCAACCGACTTCTGCGACGCGGCGCAAACGTCATCTATGATGGCATCTTGCCCGTGCACGTCTCTGGGCATGCAAGCCAGGAAGAACAAAAGCTGCTCATCAACCTGGTGAGACCCAAGCATTTTCTGCCCATCCATGGCGAACTGAGGCAGCTCAAGCGCCATGCAGCCTTGGCGGAAGAGGTGGGCATCCCCAGGGAAAACATCATCGTCGTTGAAAACGGGCAGATCGTTGAACTCGCTGGGGGGATAGTGAAGCGAGGCGAGCGGATTCCTGGCGACTACGTCTTTGTCGACGGAGAATCGATCGGCGACATCGATCACGGCGTAATGCGCGAGCGGGAGATGTTGGCCCGCAACGGCATCCTGCTTATCGACATTAGCCTAGACAAGATGACGGGCCGTTTGCTCGGCGAACCGGAGATTATTACCCGCGGCTACGTATCTCCCCAGGATGCTGAGACGCTGATCCCGGAGGTGCGCAAACGCGTCATGGAGATCGTGAATGGCGGCGGTCTGGAGAACCAGAAAGACATTGTCAGCGCCGTCAAGAGCTACCTGCACGACGTTATAAAGCGTCGACCAATGGTATTTGTCACCCTCAGCAAAGCCTAGCCCGTGCCGCAGCGCCCGGAATGGGTTTCCGGGGCAGGCTTGGCGGCGGGTTGCTAGCGGGGGATGCCGAACCGGCCGCGCAGCGGCACGAACGCCACGCTGGCCAGGACTTGTCGACGGGTACGGCTGCCGTCGCGGCGCACCAGTGTGAGCAGTTGGTAGCCGTCATCTCCGGCGACAGGGATCACCATGCGCCCGCCGTCGTGCAGCTGCTCAACCAAAGGCGTCGGCAGCGCGGGTGCGGCCGCCGTGACAACAATGGCGTCGTAGGGCGCGGCCCCGGGCCAACCTGCGGATCCGTCGCCCACATGCGGTGTGACGTTGTTCATATGAAGACGTGCCAGAAGTCGCGTTGCTCGCGCTGCAAGCTGCGGCACAAGTTCGACCGTGTGGACTCGGGTCGCTAGCTGCGATAGGATCGCAGCCTGGTAACCCGATCCGGTGCCCACTTCCAGTACCGTCTCACTGCCCGCCAGCGCCAGCGCGCTGGTCATCAGGGCAACAATGTAGGGCTGGGAAATCGTCTGGCCATGTCCGATGACGAGGGGCGTGTCGTCGTACGACGCCTGTCTGAGAGCCGCGGGAACGAAAAGGTGACGCGGCACTGTCAACATTACGGCAAGTACGCGTTCGTCATGCAGTCCCCGCCGGCGGATCTGCTGCTCGACCATCTCACCTCGAGCGACCCAGAAGCGGTCTCTCATAGGAGGCCCCCGGCTCCGATCCGCGCCGCACCGGAGACAGCGCTCAAGTGAGCTCTTTCTGCAGCCGGTCCGCGATTATCCTGTCAATCCTCCCCATCGGGTAGCTGCCAAGATCGTTGACGCGAGCCCACCGCAGTCCGGGGACGGTCGCATTCGATCGTGCCAGACACAAGAACGCGTGCACCGTGACGTGAAAGTGGGAGTATGCGTGGGGGACAACTGTCAGGATCGCTCCCGGCAAGACTCGAAACGAAGACAGTCCGGGTAGACCAGAGGCCAGCTTGCGCCTCAGCCTGCCAGCGCTTGTCAGCTCGGGCTGCAAGTCCGACTTGGGGAATTCCCACATGCCCCCCAGTAGCCCGCTTGACGTGCGCCGTCGGAGGAGGACTTCCTTTTGATGCCTGATCACGGCGGCCCCCGCAACGTAGCGCGGAGCGCGTGGCTTTGCGGTCCGGACAGGGAGGCGCGTTTGCAGGTTGCGGCGCCGCGCACAGCACAGGGTGGCGACCGGACAGGCCTCGCACCGGGGCCGCCGAGGCAGGCACACTGACGAGCCCAGGTCCATCAGCGCCTGGTTGAAATGGCCTGCTCGACCGCGCGGCAGATTCTCAGACGCGAGCTTTGCCAGACGAGCCTCGCCTCGGCGTGAGTCCACCGGCGCCTCCACACAGAAGACCCGCGCCAGCACCCGCCGGATGTTGCCGTCGAGGGCCGCAACATCCTTGCCGAAGGCGATCGAAGCTATGGCGGCCGAGGTATATGCGCCAATGCCCGGAAGCTTGCGAAGGATGTCCGGGTCGGAAGGTAGATTGCCTCGGAAATCCCGAACCAACCGGCGGGCAGCTCTCTGCAAGTTGCGGGCGCGCGCGTAGTAGCCTAGGCCTTCCCAAGCAGCCAGAACATCTTCCTCTGATGCAGATGCCAGGCGCCGGATTGAAGGAAAGCGCCTCATCCACCGCTGAAAGAATGGGCGCACGGCCTCCACCCTGGTCTGCTGTAGCATGATCTCCGAAATCCATGTTCGATATGCCGAGGGCTTGCTGCGCCATGGAAGGTCGCGCGCGTTCCGTGCATACCATTGGAGGAGCCGGGCAGAGAAGCGCGTCTTGGGCATCTTTGGCTGCAGCGCTCACCCCACTCTCACGGGCATGGCTCCGAGACTGGGGCGCCTTTGACGGCCACTTGCGCACTTGGGATCAGCACGATCCGTGCCTCAATGTAGTCGGCAGCCTGGCAGCCCAGCAAGATGGCGTCGGCACCGTGCGGCAAATCCAGCGGAACTTTGCGCACAGGCAGCAGCACATCATGGCGCGTCTCGTTCAGCAGCAGGAACCCGAGGCGAGGGAATTCGCGCGGCGCGTATGCGGGCCACGGATGGGCGGACGCCAGGCCCGTCCCTCGGGAGAAGAAGCGCGGGTACAAAACGCGACCCACTTGGAGCACGGTACCTGGTGACTCCAACGCCCCTCGGATCGTGGCGCGATCAATTCCCAGGGCTCGTACCGCCGGGTCGACCTCCAGCTGTTCGGCCAGCTCCACCTCGGTCGTATCGGCATATCTGGGGGCACTCGCCAGTTCCGCCAGCCAGGGCATGGCCCCAGCAAGCACAAAGAACGCGAGGATCGCGAGAAGCGGCCTCCAGCCCTCCGGGCTTGAAGCGGCTGGATGGCGCGCGGACTGCAATAGATCTCGCCTTCCCCCCAGTAACCCAACAACAACAAGCAGCAACTCCGCGACTCCGATCGACAAATAGAAGTAGGCGATCCAGTCTGCCGGCAGATCATACCGCCATCCCGAAAAGCGGGCCACTCCATTGGCCAGGCTGTATCCAAAGGAGAAACTCAGCGGCATGAGTCCGGCCCAACGATGACGATCCCAAGCGGAGGCAAGCCCGATGGCGATAAGGACCAAGTAACCCACAGTCAGGATCATATTTGGCAGAGAAAGCCATCCTGCCCAGTTCGCCCAGTATGGATAGACGTCGGCCAGCAGACCCCTGTAGTCATGAAACAGTGGCAAAGCGAGCATGGCGCCCACCTGGGTCGCCAAGGCATGATTGGCGATGAATCCCAATACGAATCCCGGGTCGCGGGCAGCGAACGCGGACAGAACGGCCAGGATGCTCTTGCCCTCCAGGTCTACGTTCGCGATGTCAAGGTTTCCCGTGTAGCGGTACTGGCTGGCGATGATTCGCAGCTGGAAAGGCGCATCAAGTGAGACGCCCCCGGTAATTCGATAGTTGTGAACCAGCCAAGGCAAAATGGCAAGAGCAGCGGCTGCCAAGAACAAGCCCACCTGGGCGATGGCAGACCTCCTGGTTCGAGGACCAAACGTCAACACTGCCAGCCCGATGACTCCGGGCAGGACCAGAAGTGCCTGAACTCGCAGCAGCAGAAGCAGTCCGAACATTCCGCCGGCAAGGGCAGCCCAACGCGCTTTCTTCTCGGCAAGCCAGTGAAGGCACAGTACGCAGCACGCGAGCATGGCGAACAGAGTCGGCAAGTCCGTCAGAAGCATCTTTGTATTGGATACGCGGGTCGCGGATGAGACCAGCAGGCTCGTGTACTCGCGGCCTATGGCGGCCAGCGCCGCGATTGCGCCCGCAGGGCGGCTGTGGAGGGCGCGTCCGAGCCCGAACAGCAACACCGGGATAAGCGCCAGGATCAACGTTTGGCCTGCAATGATCAGGTCGTAGCGTTCTCCGAGCAGCGCATGAAGCGCGGCCAGCCCCACCACGTACAGAGGACGTGAGGGTATTTCCCCCTGATATGCATGCCCGATGAGGATACTCTGGGCCATTGAGTCGTAGTAGCCAGCATCCGAGTTCGGAAAAGGCTGACCGCTTGGGGGACGAATCGGCGCGTAGAAACTGTTCTGGAGCACATCGAGTGGAATACTGAGCCAGGCCACAACAGCCAGGAGCCAGATGCCCATTCCAATGGCCAGGTCCAGCCTTTTCTGACCACTCCATCGCAACGCGAGCAGGAGCACTCCCAGCCCGGCCAGCACTGCCAACGCCAGTTGCCATCCGAGAATTGGCACTCCGGGCTCCCCCCAATAGGCTGCATCAGGCATGAGCCCCAACCTTGTTCGGGAAACAATTGCCAGGGCAGCCAACAGCACAGTCAAGGCGATGCCAGCCCTCCGCCACCACGTACTGAATGCTGCTGGGCCGTCCGGGTGGATCCCGAAGCGCTGGACCAGGAGAATCCCGAAGATCTGAACGCTCAGAGCGAGAACGAGCCACAGCGGCACGCCGAGCCTCTGATAGAAAGGCAGTAGCAAGTCGGGCTTCAGATATCGGAGGAGGAAGAGGCACACGCCGACCAATGCAGCCAGCGTTCCCGAGGCGACGATCGCAGCCAGTCCCGCGGACCGCACCAGGAACAGGGGTGGTCGCACTGCCCAAAGCGTTGCGAGCAGCAACACGGCAACCAGCATCGCCAGGATGGCGGCGCGACCGACTGAGAAGCCAGCCCCTTCCCGTGGAATCGAGAAAAGCACGGCAACTGCAGCGGTTGCCTCAAGCCCGGCAAGAATGAACTGTAGGCGCCACACCCGCAGCATTTGCCTTGTGCTCATCGCCGCAGACTAGCCGGCACGCAATCGGTGGGCTCGCCAGGGAAGCAGCATTCCAACGGGCTCCCAGGTTTGCCCGATCGAGCCCCGCACTTGGATCAGAACTGGAAACCGGTTCGAGCTGAAACGATCTTGAAGGAGTAGTTCTTGACGTAGGCCCGAAGGCGTTCCTCGAGCGAAGTCCAGGCTTGGGAGCTCATCATCTCTCGAACCTTTGGCGCACTGTCCGCGAGCAGGCCCACCTGGATCTGGGGATAAGCGCCAAACACGGTGGCCCATGCGTCCACCGGTTGGAATCCAAGCCTTTGTACGCCGGGCACCCACTCTCCGATAACGAATTCGAAGTACTCCTGTTCGTGGTCCGCTGCAATGTCCCACGTCATGATGACTTTTACAGACACCGGCGCTACTCGCGTTGATGGTCCAGAACCACGACTCGGGTCTCTTCAGGCAGGCTACTGCGAGAAACCTTGAGCGAGGGCTGGCTCTCTTGCTTGCCCAAGCCCATCTCTTTCAGAAACTTGCCCAGCGAGTCCAGGGAAATCTTTACCTGCGGGGTGGAAAAGTGCATTGGCACGACTATGTTGGGCTCAAGCAAGCTGACCACTTCAGCGGCCTTCGAGGCGTTGAGACCGCCACCACCGCCCACGGGGACCAAGGCGATGTTCACGGTCCCGAGGGCCTCTACCTCGACCTGGGAGGGTACCTGTCTCAAATCCCCGAGGTGCGCAACTGTCAGTCCGTCATAGTCAAAGACATAGAGTGTGTTGCGAACAGCGGGGCGACCCTTCTTGGTTGCGCCCACGCCATCATCGGTCTGCACACCGGTGATGAAGACATTCCCAATCTCGAATTCTCCCGGTCCGCGGATCACGTGCGAAGTGCCCTTCACGGCTTCGGCATTGTTGTGTCCCGGGGCATCGTGGCTCACAGTGACTATGTCCGCCCTAAGCCTCAAAGGGGAGTATCCAATCGCGTGGTAGTCATAGGGATCGACCACGACGGCGGCCATGCCGCGCTCCGTCAGCCGGAAGCATGAGTGGCCATACCAAGCAATCTCCATGCGATAGCCTCTGGCGTCGCATTATACACTACGCATATAATGGACCGGCTCGACATGCCATGCGCAATTCTCGTGAAGCTTGATGCCAACGCAATCTGAGCGGAGCACGGGCATAGCCTTCTTGGAGGCTCTTGCGACGGTGGTCATCTGGGGGGCCACATTCGTAGCCACCAAGATTGCATTGCAGGAGGTCGCCCCAGCCACTGTGGTCTGGCTGCGCTTTGGCATGGGACTTGCGGTGATTGGCCTTGCTGCGAAGCTAAGAGGCGATCTGAGCTTGCCGCACCCGGGGGACTGGGCCCAGTTGATGCTGCTGGGGTTCATCGGGGTGGCATTGCATCAGTGGCTGCAGGCCAACGGTCTTCGTACCGCGGCTGCCACCACCACTGCCTGGATCGTGGCTACCACGCCGGTGTTCATTTCCCTCCTGGGATGGCTTGTACTGCAGGAACGGCTCAGCCCCACGCAATGCATTGGCATGGGCATCGCCGCCGTTGGAGTGGTGGTCGTGGTAAGCAGAGGCGATCTGGCCGGTTTGAGACTGGGACGCACAGCGGGCATCGGAGATCTGCTGGTTTTGATCAGCGCACCCAACTGGGCAGTGTACACCATACTCTCGCGCCGGTTGCTTTCAAGAACGCCGCCAACCAAGATGATGTTCTTCGTCATGCTTTTCGGCTGGATCTTTGTGACCTTCTGGGCGTTGGGTTTCGGCCCCGGCATGCGCGAGTTTGCGAGCCTCAGCCCGCGTGGCTGGATGGCCATCGCGGGTCTGGGAATTCTTGGTTCGGGCCTGGCCTACATCATGTACTACGATGCGCTACAGGTCCTGCCGGCCTCACAACTCGGCGTGTTCTTGAACATCGAACCGCTGGTTACAATGGCCCTGGCCGCACCGTTGCTGGGGGAGCCGGCGACGGTCACCGTCGCGATCGGCGGCGGGCTCATACTTGCCGGCATTGTTCTGGTGAACCGGCGCAACCCGACTGCAGCCCGTGCATTAGCTGCAAGCCATGACACATAGAATGAATTCTGTAGAGCGGCCGGATGGCCGCCTGGCTAAGCGGGTATTCACCGTAGAGCCTATGCCAAGACGGATTCCTCCTGGAAGATGAGCGCGCATGCTCTGCTGCCTCGCTTGTCCGGCCACGGCAAGGTCCGCCTCATCGAGAACGGTTGGAGACTGGAGATCCCTGGGGGCGGCGGATCCCACTATCGCTTGGCTCAATTAGATGATCTGGGCCAACTTGGCAGACCACATTTTCCTTGGCGGCCCCCCGTACGCCTGCATCTCGACGCCAGGGTGTCCGGCCCGCACCTGCCGGGAACTTGGGGCTTCGGTTGGTGGAATGATCCTTTCGGCAGCGATTTCAGCCTGTTGCGAGGGCAGAGGCGCATTCCCGCTCCGCCGCAAGCGGCATGGTTCTTCTCCGCATCGCAGACGAGCTACCTTTCGTTCCGTAGCGACCGACCGGCCAACGGTTTGCTGGCACAAGTGTTCAGGAGTGCGCCGGGCCGTGCCTGGCCGATGCTGGCGACGATGTGCCTGCTGGTGAATCGCAGGGTCGCGCGCCGTGTCCTTGCGCGACACATCGAGGAGGATGCGGGTTCAGTCAAGCGTGATCCGTCCAATTGGCACCATTATGAGATCAGCTGGAATCTGGACTCGCTCGGCTATGCCGTCGACGATGAATTGATTCTGGATGCGTCGACCCAGCCGCAACCGCCGCTAGGTCTGGTCATTTGGATAGACAACCAGTTTGCAGCCTTCGATCCCCAGCTCCGGCTTGCCTGGGGACTCGAGCCCCACCCGGAGGACGCCTGGCTCGAGATTAGGTGTCTACGCGTGGGCGCCGCCTCATCCCGGCGGGGATAACTGCCGCTACATCGGCGGCCAATAGCGCGCGATCAGCTGCGCCGTGGCAGGCCAAGCGTGCAGCAACGCGTCAAGGATCAGACCCAAGATAAACATCCCCCCAAACTGACGATTGTGCAGGAATGTTGAGGCAGAAAACCAGGCGGGCCATGCCGGGTACGCCGGCGGTGCTGCCGCCGGGAGAGGCTGGCTGAGCAACCGAATAGAGCTCAACGCGTGCCTGAATGCAAACCAGACCACCAGCAGGACGGGGGTGAAGTATCTTGGCACCAGGACCAGGTAGGTCACAACTGCATATATCAGAACAATCGCAACTTGGTCGACGACCCGCGCTGCTCTTTCCCCGACTCGCACGGGAAATGTCCCCACACCGCGCGCCAAGTCATCTTGCCGCTTGTCAATATGCTTTCCCACATTGATGCTGGCTACTCCAAGGCCATATGGGACCCCGGCCAGTACCACATGCCAATTCCAGATTCCGGTGACCACAAAGTAGACGCCGCCAATCATGATGGGTCCCCAGATCAGGAAGATCGCCAGCTCGCCGAGACCCCAGTACTTGAATGGATAGGTGTACGCGAGAAGCACCAAGGCGCCAAACGCGATCAGCGCAATGGTTATCGGGTTGAAACGCGTGTGCACCAGTGCCAGGAAGCCCGCGGCGACTGCCAGAAACCCAGTGGTGGCGAACCAAGCAAGCTGCTGCCGATTCGTCCAGAAACCCTGCACCAGCGGGTGAACTCCGTACTGGGTCCGAAAGTAGTTATTTTTGTCGACGCCGCGGTTGAAGTCCGTATAGTCGTTCAGCAAATTGTTGGTTCCATGAGCCAGGAATAGCCCAACCGTCACCACGATCCATGGCCACCAGGCAAAGCCGCCATCCCGCCAGGCCAGCAGGCCCGCGATGGCGCATGAGTAGACCGTGACCAGTGTCACCGCCGACCTTGTCGCAATCAGCCACTTGGAGATCACATCCAGTGCATCCCAGGCCGGCCTGTCATCGATCTTTACAAGTTGCCAGATGGCCCGGCGCCACATACTGAAATCGACGCGCACGTTGGCCTCCTCTCCGGTTATTTGAGGCGACATTATACGATGCTTGCCAGGCTTTGTTCCCCTGGGCCTCTCGGCCGGGTTCGGCATTGCTAACTTCAAAGCGTGTTCGGCCGGGTGGACTACCGCCAGAGGCCGGAGGTGGGCGCCCACAGGCGCAACACCGCATCAAGGATGACACCCAGCAGGAAATAGGCCCCAAACGTTCGATTGTTGATAAACGCCAACGGCGCAAAATAGAGCGGCCAGCCTCCCTGGCCTTCCGGGAAACCTACAGGCCGCGTCGTGGGCTTCGGCCGAAGCACTGCAGGCACAGTCCTTCTGAGAGTGGGAAGAGCTAGGAGCACGATTGCCAGCACCGGCGTGAAGAAGCGCGTGGCAATTAGGTAGAACGTAATGGCATAGGGCAAGAGCATCATTGCAAGTACGGCGTACCGCGCCCCGCGCTCACCAACCACGACCGGAACCGTGAAGATGCGCTTCTCGCGATCGACGGCCATCTTGTCTATGTGCTTCCCGAAGATGACGGTGGTGACCCCCAGCACGTACGGGAGACTGGCCACCACGACCGCCCAGTCCCAACGATGCGCCAGCACATAGTAGCCCCCGCCGATCATGAGCGGGCCCCACACCACAAGCACCGCCGCCTCTCCCAGGGCGAGGTATTTGAGGGGCCACGTGTAGAACAGTACAAAGAAGGCCCCCAATCCAATGAGGATGAGAATGCCGATGTCCCAGTCGCTTATCAGCAGCAAGTACACAGCAAACAATGCAGCGCACAGGCTGGTGACGAGGAAATACACCAGGTGTTCCCTTCGGCTCACCAGGCCACTGGCCACGGGCTGCGCCCCATATACGGTGCGATAGTAGTTGTCCTTGTCGACGCCCCGCACAAAGTCAGTGTAGTCATTGAAGATGTTATTGGATGCGTGCGCCAGCATCAATCCCAATGTCAGAGCCAACCACGGCACGAAGGCAAACTCCCTATCCCGGAGCGCAAAAATGCCTGCAAGCGCCGCTGAGAAGAAGGTCATGATCAGGACCGCGGCGCGACTGGTGATAAGCCATCGTGAGAAGATATCTAGCCTGGCCCAATCCGCCTTGGATACCTCCGGGATTACATTCAGCGCCTTACGCCACATGGTGAAATTGAGTTTCATAGACTACTCCTGTCTGCTTGGCTGAGTTAGTGCGAATTGTAAATTGACTTGCCCTGCCCGCCATCATGGCAGAGCCCTGTGATGACATTCATCCGTCCAAGCAAGGAATGAAGGCTCTACCCCATATGTGAAATTTATCACATAATGTTGATGCTGCCATTCTTGGGCCTGCCAAGAGTGAGCACGCTGTCGGGCACGACCGCCATGGGAGGCATTTCCACTGTGGGTGGGAGGGCTGGTCTCTGGCAGGTGCCTAGGCCCGCCTTCGGCCGATCAGGTCTGCAGTCGGCCAATCCTACCGGGAGATCGTATGCAAAGACACTCTGCGGGAATTGCTGATCGGTTCCCCGGTGCTCAAAGGCATCAGTTGTTGAGGAGCGGTCTATGAACCTGACTTCGACTCTGGAAAAGCCCGACTACTACGGCGCCATGCTGCATGCTGTGGAGCAAGGAGAGCGACTCCGATCATGCTTGCAGTGCGGAACCTGTAGCGGAATCTGCCCTTTTGGACACGTGATGGTCTACCCGCCAAGCCGACTGATCGCGATGCTGCGGGCGGAGAGATTCGAACGGGTGTTGGCTTCGGATGCCTTGTGGATGTGTGTCTCTTGCTATGCCTGCACAGAGTTTTGTCCCTCTCGAATTCCCCTGACAGCGGGCCTG
>DATIPW010000195.1:0-2412 GCA_035471605.1 Anaerolineales bacterium
GAGCAAAGTCAGCGCGCTGCGCGATGCCGTGCGCATGGTCAGGGATATCTTCCTCATCCGCGCCAATGCCCAGCGGGGCCTGTATGATGCGCCTCGATCCCAACCTGAGGTTTGAGCGGCGATTCTGGAAAGGCGGCTGGACCTACGTCGCCGGCCTGGACGAGGCCGGGCGCGGCGCCTTGGCCGGCCCGATTGCCGTGGGCGCGGTGATCCTGCCGCCGCCGGGACATCCCGCGTTGCAGAACTCGGGCCGGCGTGTGCTGCGGGGCGTTCGCGACTCCAAGCAAATGACGGCGCCCGACCGCGAAGCGGCGGCCGAGCGCATCCGGGCGCACGCCTTGGCGTACAGCGTCGGGTTCGCCTCTTCGGACGAGATCGATTCCCACGGAATTGTTGCCGCCGGCCGGCTGGCGGCGCTGCGCGCGCTGGAGGGCCTGGCTCTGCTCCCGGACGCCCTGCTCACCGACTTCCGCCTCGAACTGCCGGAACTGGATATTCCTCAGACGTCGCTGGTCAAAGGAGACGTGCGCTGCCTGAGCATCGCGGCCGCCTCGGTTCTGGCCAAGACGGCGCGCGACGCACTGATGTTCCGGATGGATTCTTGCATCCCGGGCTACGGGCTGGCGCAACACAAGGGATATGGCACGCGGCTGCACCGGAAGGCCATTCAGCGCATGGGGCGCTCGCCCATCCACCGCCGGACATTCTCGGTGAGTTCCTGACCGGGGAGCGTGGCGGCTGCCGGCGGAGGCCTCACGAGGGCCCGCTGCCCGCATGGAATGGAAACACCGCCTGCGGGCGGTGTTTCTGCACATATGGCTGCTGCCTCACTTCACGGTGCGGCGCAGGAAGAACTTGGTAGCTTCTTCAACCATCGCCGGGATCACTGCCAGTCCAAGCACCAGGCCCCACTCCCGCGCTGCCAGGAAGTGCGTGTTGAAGATCGGCTGCAGGAAGGGCACAGTGCAGACCAGCAGCAGGAGCACGATCGAGAGCAGCACCGCCACCTGCATCATGCGGTTTGAGAACACGCCGATGTGCAGGATGGAGGCAAATTCAGAGCGGACGGTGTAGGCGCGGAACAGCTCGCACAGGGAAAGAGTGGCAAAGGCCATGGTCTCCGCGCTCTGCACATTGACTCCGCGCCAGTCGTATTGGATCAAATAGATCAGCGGGTTCGCGCCCGGCGGCAATGCAGCGCTGGCGCCCAGGTGCCACAAGAGCCCCAGCACGAAGGCCGTCAGGACTACGCCGCTCTGGGCAAACATCTGGACCAGGATGCCGGTGCGCATCGGGCCGTTGACAATGGGCTCGTTCTTGAGGCGCGGCTTGCGTGACATGATGTCCGGGTCGCCCTTCTCCATCGCCAGGGCCAGGGCCGGCGCACCGTCCGTGATCAGGTTGAGCCACAGCAGCTGAATGGCAGTCAGCGGTGGCGGCAGTCCGGCCAGCGTCGCCAGGAAGATGATCATGATCTCCGCCACGTTGGCCGAGAGCAGGAAGAATACGAATTTGCGGATGTTGGAGTAGATGATGCGGCCCTGCTCCACCGCTGAGACGATGCTGGCGTAGTTGTCGTCCGTCAGGACCATGTCGGCGGTGCCCTTGGCGACGTCCGTCCCGGTGATGCCCATGGCGATGCCGATGTCGGCGCGCTTAATCGCCGGTGCATCGTTCACCCCATCTCCCGTCATGGCCACCACCTCGTCGTTGGCCTGCAGGGCGTTCACGATGCGCATCTTGTGCTCCGGGGAAACACGCGCAAACACATCCGTTTCCTCGATCTGGCGTCGGAGCTGGGCGTCGCCCATCGTGTCCAGATCCGCCCCCGTGGCCACGCGGCTCCCCGGTCGCAGCAGGCCGATCGACTCGGCGATCGCATGCGCCGTGTTGGGGTAGTCGCCGGTGATCATGATCGTCCGGATGCCGGCGGACTGCGCCTTGGCCAGGGCGGGCTTCACCTGCTCGCGGGGTGGATCGATCATGCCCAGCAGACCGACGAAGACCAACTCCTTCTCCAAGCCACCGGTGTCGACGTCGTCAAGGTTGTCCGGCACATCCCTCTCCAGCCGGTAGGCAAATCCAAGCACGCGCAGGGCATCTCGGGTCATGGCATCGTTGGCCTCAAGGATCTTGGCGCGCTTCTCGTCGGTCAGCGGCTCAGCGACGTCCTGCATGGTCTGATAGTAGGAACACAGGCCCAACACGACATCCGGGGCGCCTTTCATGGCGATGATGTCCCAGTCCAGCGCCTGCATGTCATAGAACGGCGAGGCGTCACCCGGCTCCGGATGCTTCACGTCGTGAACTGTGATCATGCGCTTGCGCTCAGAGTCGAACGGCACCTCGCTCTCGCGCGGATAGGCTTGCTTCAACTCCACGCGATACGCCCCGCCCTTGGCGGCCGCCACA
>DATIPW010000196.1:0-4955 GCA_035471605.1 Anaerolineales bacterium
ACGCCTGCAGACGGTGGACGGAGGATTCGGCAACGCCTTGGGAGCCCGGCAACGATCATCCGCGGCGGCTTGTCCATGCCGAATTGGCCTCGGCCCTGGCATTCGTCATGCGTGTCTGCGGGGCTACCAGGTATCAGGACCCCGTTCTTGCCTGCTTGCAGCCATCCAGGCCAGGACGCTTCTGATGGCCACGGGCGTGCATCGAGACCGCCCAGACGAGGAGAACAGAGCGATGCAGAATGTCACTAATGGCCCTCTGATCGAACTGCGCAGCGTGCATAAGTCCTACAAGACTGCAGTGGGCGATTTTCCTGCACTGAAGGCGATCGATCTGGAGATTGACCCCGGCGAATTCGTCAGCGTCATTGGCAAGTCCGGAAGCGGCAAGACGACGTTGATCAACATGATCACGGGCATTGACCGACCCACCACGGGGGAGGTTTGGGTGAACGGTACGGCGGTCCACACCCTGACTGAAAGTCAGATGGCTCGCTGGCGGGGGAACAATCTGGGCATCGTCTTTCAATTCTTCCAGCTGCTGCCCACGATTTCGGTGGTTGAGAACATCATGCTTCCGATGGATTTCTGCCGGTCTTTCCCCATGCGGGAGCGCCTGCCTCGGGCCATGCACTTGTTGGAATTGGTGGGTTTGGCGGATCATGCCTACAAACTCCCGGCGGGACTGAGCGGCGGACAGCAACAGCGCGTGGCCATCGCCCGGGCATTGGCCAATGACCCGCCGTTGGTCATCGCCGACGAGCCCACCGGCAATTTGGATTCCAAGACGGCCGAGTCCGTATTTGTACTCTTCAACGATCTGATCTCCCAGGGCAAGACCATCATCATTGTGACGCACGACAGCGGCCTGGCGAAGCGGGCCAACCGAACCGCGCTGCTGGCGGACGGCGAGATTGTCAACGAGTACCTCGCCTCAGCGCTGCCCACGCTTTCGCCCGGCCAGCTCCTCGAGGCGACCCGCCGGCAAAAGCCTCAGCACTACGAGCCCGGTGCCATGATCCTGACCGAGGGGCGCAACAGCAACGCTTTCTACGTCGTGTCAAAGGGTTTTGTGGAGGTCGTCCTGCCGCGGGCCAATCAGTCGGATGTGGTCGCCGTGCAGCTTGGCCCGGGCAAATACTTTGGCGAAATCGAGTTCTTTCATGAGCGCAAGAACAGGGCATCCGTTCGGGCTTATGAGGGCGGCCCGGTGGAAGTCCTTGCGATCAGCTATGAAGGCCTGGACAGCCTTTTGGCCGATTCTGAAATGACACGCGAGGCGTTGCACAAAGCAGCGCACGTCCACCGAGATGAGAACCTCAGGACACGGGGCCAAGGATGATCGGCAGCCGCTGGAAGAAGGTCCTCGCAGACTTTTGGGGCAACAAGGTCCGGACTCTGCTCACCATCCTCACCATTGCCGTCGGCACGTTTGCCGTGGGCCTCAACTCCAACCTCGGCCGCTACATGAATGAGAGCATGGAGAGCGACTACCTTTCCGTGAATCCTTCCGAGGCCCTGGTCTATGCCTGGCCGATCACAGAAGGTATCGTGAAGGCGGCCCGCGAGGTCCCCGGCGTGGACGCGGCCGAGGGACGCAGCATATCGGGCGCGCAGTTGCTGCACGGCGGCGGCGAAAAATACTCCGTGCAATTCACTGCCATGGAGGACCCCTTCGATCTGACCGTGAATACGCTGAAGCCCGCGCAGGGCGCGACGGAGATTCCGCCGCTGGGCGACAGAGAGCTGCTGATCGACTCCTCGGCGGCCTCCCTTGGCTACCAGCCGGGCGATCTCTTGACCGTGGAACTCGACGACGGAAAGCTCCGCGAGCTCAGGCTTTCCGGCTTCATGCATGACGCCGCCGGCATCCCGTTCTCATTTACGCAGACGGTGAACGCCTTTGTCACACCCGACACAATGGTGTGGCTCGGTGGGCCTCGAGAGTACAACGAGCTCGCGATCAGCGTGCGGGAGCGCCCCACCGATGCGGTCCATGTCACAGAGGTTGCCCAGGCGGTGGCTGACCGCGTCGAACGCGCGGGGGCCACTTTGAACTTTGTGTACGTCTACCAGCCGGGGCACCACTTTGCCTATGAAATCTCGCAAGGCATGTTCTTTATTCTCGGCACCCTGGGATGGATGACAGTGCTGCTGGGAGGGTTCCTGGTGGTAAACACCATCACGGCGCTCATGGCCCAGCAAGTCCGGCAGATCGGGATCATGAAGGCCACCGGTGCCCACACCTTGCAAATCCTGGGAATGTACGTGGTTCTGATGCTGGCATTTGGATTGGCAGCGCTCCTGATTGCGGTGCCCTTGGCCAATTTGACCGCAAAGACAATAGGCGATGGGATGGCCGCTTGGCTGAACTTCTTCCCGGCCACCTACGGTGGATACCAAACCACGCTGATCCAGCAGATCGTGGTTGCCCTGGTCGTACCCCTACTGGTTGCTTTGGTGCCGCTTTACAACAGCGTTCGCATGACCGTGCGGGAAGCGCTCAGCGACTACGGCATTGGCAGCGGGACTGCCCCTCCGAAGGAGCGCGTCTCGCGCAGCGCCCTGCTCCTGCCGCGGCCCATGCGTCTTTCGCTGCGCAATGCATTCCGCCGCCGGATGCGCCTGGCGCTGACGCTGTTCACCCTCGTGCTGGCAGGTGGGATTGTCATCAGCGTGTACAACCTATGGGCTTCCTTTGATCAGGTGATCGACGACATCCGCGGATACTTTTTGGCCGACATCAACGTTACGCTGGGCCGCGGGTATCGATACGACAAGGTTGCGGATCTGGTCCTCAGCATTCCAGGCGTCGAAAGCGCCGAAGGTTGGCTCGAGATCGGCGGCACCTTGGTCATGCCCGGGGAGCAGGCGGGACGGCAGATCCTGTTCGTGGCGCCCCCTTCCCACTCCACCTTGATCGACCCGGTTATCGCGCAGGGTCGTTGGTTGCTGCCGGGCGACGATAACGCCGTGGTCATCGGAAATCACTTGCTGGCTGCCTTTCCGCAGCTCAAAGTGGGGGATTCGCTCAAGATCGAGATCGACGGGAGGGAAACTTTTTGGAACATTGTTGGCATATACACGATTACGGGCAACCTCGACGTGCCCCTGCTCTACGCCAACTATGAGTACCTCAGCCGCCTTGTGGCGCAGCCTGGACAGGTCTATTCGCTGCGTGTCATAACGAAGGACCACACGCTCACCGCTCAAAGGGCGGTGGAAGATCATCTCCAGGCTCTGTTTGAGCGGCGCGGCGTGCAGATCAGCAGCACCCGCCTGGGGGCGGAGTTCATAGAGCAACAAACCTCACAGACGGACATTTTCGTCTACTTCCTGTTGATGATGGCAATCCTGATCTCCCTGGTAGGTGGGCTGGGACTGATGGGCACCATGAGCCTGAACGTGCTCGAGCGCACACGCGAGATCGGCGTGATGCGGGCCATTGGAGCGTCAAACGCAGATATCCAGGGTATCGTCATTGTAGAGGGAATGGTCATAGGCCTCATAAGCTGGATTGCCAGCATTGTTCTTTCGATCCCCATTACCTTTGTACTGGCTACAGGCGTGGGTCTGGCAATCCTCACGGCCCCCATGCCGGCGGTATTCGCCGCCACGGGCATTGTGACCTGGCTGGCAGCCATCATGCTTATTGGAGGGGTGGCCAGCGCCCTGCCCGCTCACCGGGCCTCGAGCTTGACCGTGCGCGACACGCTCGCGTACGAGTAGGGGCGGCGCCATATCCCGATCGGCCAGTTCGGCGGTGGACAGTGCAATCGAGGTGCCGGCCTGAACTCTGAGCCGCGGCTCGGCTGTCCAATTCCCGTCCATCAATCCGTCGAATCCATTTGGCCATGCATTGCGGCCTGAGCTTGTACGCCGATCGCAGTGCGCAGGTCAGGAGGACGCGGCAATCCCGTGTCCTCCGGTCACTTACGGGAAGCTGCATTGACCTGGATGCCCAATGCGCCCAGACGGCAGTACTATGCGTCCCTTGCGGATGCTCGGCGCTCCTCGCGCCTGCGATGCTGCTCCTTGATCTCCTGGATGTGGGCCGACTTCTCAGCGATAGCCGCCTGGAGCCACATCCTGCCGTGTTCTTCGGTCGCGAGCGACCCGGCCCCGTAGGAACCTGTGCGCGTGTCATCATGCCAAGGGGGGTTCGCCACGAGCGCTCCTCCCTCGATCCAATCCATGTAGTACGAGGGTGTGGCGATGAAATCGGTTTCGTCGATGACCCGGTCCATGTGCACAAGTTGAGGCCGCAGATGCATCAACATTGCCGTCTCCAGCTCGCCGGCGTGGCCCATGCCGCCGATCTGGGAGCGCCGCAGCGCTTGCAGGGCGGCAACGCCATCTGGGCCCGAGAGATACAACCAGGCCGTCGCGATGAATGTCCGTGGAAATCGCTCGCCCGCGTACTTCACGACGTTGGTGAGAAATGAACAGTTGCCGCCGTGGCCGCTGAGCAGGTAGATCTGATCCCAGCCTTTGGACACCAGATCAGAAACGGTGGCGAGATAGAAATCCTCGAAGACCCGCCCGCCGGTGCTGAAAGTTCCCGCAAACGCCGACCGATGCGTACTGACGCCGTACGGCATCACCCGAAGACAAGCCGCGTCTTGAGGGGTGACGGACGCCGTGCCGAGGCCGATTGCCTCGATGATGACTGTATCGGTGATTAGGGGCAGATGGTGGCCGTGCTGCTCGGTGTGTCCCACCGGAATAACAAGCACTCTGGCGCGAGGCGGGCCCAGCTCGTCAACCTGCGGATCAAGGGGTTGCGCCATGCTGGCCTCGGCCAGATTCCAGGCCAGCTGGCGTGGCTGCAGCAGCCAGACGCGGTTGAAACCGTCCTCCTGCAGACAGTTGAGCAGGTTCGTCACATAAGGCCTGAAGACCGCCTCGGGAACTTCGACGCCACTCCCCGGCCAGCCATAGGGCACTGCTGGCAGAAC
>DATIPW010000197.1:0-5731 GCA_035471605.1 Anaerolineales bacterium
GACGTCGAGGTGCCACCCCAAAAACCGCTGGGAGAGCCATTGCTGCATGTTCTTGATCGATTTCCACCCGGCGGTTGTGCGATAGCACTTGCAGAAAGGAGCCTTGCTCCGCGCCAGGATTGGGCTCAGGGCCCGGCCATGTCACGGGCCGCGACAACCGGTCCGATTGTCGAACCTGTCTCCCCGGAGTGGTCATGCCACCGGAGCATTCAGAGGCAAGCTCAGCCCTTCAGGCAAAAGGTACCGACCTCTTGTGCAGACAAAGTCGCCACCACCGGCGGGTGGCGCTCGCTGGCCAAACCATCTATCATCCACCAGCACGAGGTCACAGAGAAACTGGGCGGGGCCATATGCGAGAGTACTCCGCTTGCGGCGGCGCATAAGATGCGGACGGGCACCGTTGCCGCCCCACCCGACACGCACCTCAAGCATAATTCCATCATGAGTCAGCCCGCTGCCGAGAGGACGCTGTGGCTGCTGGAGGCCCGGGGGCGACTGGTGAAGAACGAGCTGCGCGACGGCAGCCACCACGCTGGAAGGCTTCGGCAGGCCCGACCTGCGTCTCAGGTGCTTGAACTGAAGAACCAGGATGATGTCGGCAGGCAGCTCACTCCATGATATTACTGAACCGTTGGGAACACGAAAGGAGAATACAGCATGAGCAACGAGACCAAGTCGCAGCTTCAGGGTCAAGTGGCCGGAGCGGGGACATCAAATAGAGACTGGTGGCCAAACCAGTTGAATCTGGATATCCTGCACCAGCATTCCTCCAGGTCCAGCCCAATGGAGGAGGGCTTCAAGTATGCCAGGGAGTTCAAGAAACTAGACCTGAAAGCCATCAAGAAGGACCTGCGCGCGTTGATGACGAGGTCGCAGGACTGGTGGCCGGCCGACTTCGGCCACTATGGCCCCTTCTTCATCCGCATGGCCTGGCACAGCGCCGGCACCTACCGCATCGGAGACGGCCGCGGCGGCGGGGGCAATGGCAGCCAGCGCTTTGCACCTCTAAACAGCTGGCCCGATAATGTTAACCTGGACAAGGCGCGCCGGCTGATCTGGCCGATCAAGCAGAAATACGGCCGCAGGATCTCATGGGCGGATTTGATGATCCTTGCCGGCAACGTCGCCCTCGAAAGCATGGGCTTCAAGACCTTCGGTTTTGCGGGCGGGCGCGAAGACATCTGGGAACCGGAGAAGGATATTTACTGGGGCTCCGAGGGCAAGTGGTTGGAGGACCGGCGGTACTCAGGCGACCGCGAGCTCGAAAACCCACTCGCTGCCGTGCAGATGGGCTTGATCTACGTCAACCCGGAGGGCCCCAACCGCAACCCGGATCCGGTGGCTGCTGCCAGGGACATCCGCGAGACCTTTGCCCGCATGGCAATGAACGACGAGGAAACAGTAGCCCTCATCGCCGGCGGCCATACCTTCGGCAAGACCCACGGTGCCGGCGATGCCGCACTGGTGGGCCCGGAGCCGGAAGCCGCACCCATCGAGCAGCAAGGCCTGGGCTGGAAAAGTAGATTCAAGACCGGCAAAGGGGGCGATGCCATCGGCAGCGGCCTAGAGGTCATCTGGACGACCACGCCAACCAAGTGGAGCAATAACTTCTTCCGGAATCTGTTCGGCTACGAATGGGAGCTGACCCAGAGCCCTGCCGGCGCGCATCAGTGGATTCCGAAGGGTGGTGCCGGCGCCGATTCTGTGCCGGATGCCCACGATCCATCAAAGCGCCACGCGCCCGCCATGCTGACGACCGACCTTGCGCTTCGATTCGATCCTTCGTACGAGAAGATCTCGAGACGCTTCTACGAACATCCGGACGAGTTCGAGCAGGCCTTTGCCCGAGCCTGGTTCAAGCTGACGCACCGCGACATGGGCCCGCGAACGCGCTATCTGGGATCCGAAGTTCCGGTTGAGGAACTCATTTGGCAGGACCCCATCCCCGCTGCAAAACACAAGCTCATCGACGCCACAAACATGGCCGCCCTCAAGCGCAAGATACTGGCTTCGGGCCTGAGGATCCCGGAGATGGTTTCGACTGCATGGGCATCCGCCTCCACCTTCCGCGGCTCGGATAAGCGCGGCGGGGCCAATGGCGCGCGCATTCGCCTGGCGCCGCAGAAGGACTGGGAGGTCAACCAGCCCGAACAACTGGCGAAGGTGCTCAGGACCCTCGAGGGCATCCAGACAGCGTTCAACAAGGCGCAGACCGGCGGCAAGAAGGTCTCGCTCGCGGACCTGATCGTTCTGGCCGGCTGCGCGGCCGTCGAGAAGGCCGCCAAAGACGCGGGGTTCAAGGTAAAGGTCCCGTTCACGCCGGGACGCACGGACGCGTCGCAAGAGCAAACCGACGTGGTCTCCTTTGGTGTGCTCGAGCCGAAGGCTGACGGCTTCCGCAACTACCAGAAGACGCGCTACGCTGTATCGTCCGAGGAATTGCTGGTGGACAGGGCGCAATTGCTGACTCTGACCGCACCGGAGATGACCGTCCTTGTGGGCGGGATGCGGGTCCTGGGCGCGAACTTCGGCGGCTCCAGGCACGGCGCCCTAACGAAGCGCGTCGGCGTTCTCAGCAACGACTTCTTCCTCAACCTGCTAGACATGGGCACAGTGTGGGAGCCCACGTCCACCGAGGCCGATGCGTTCGAAGGTCGTGACCGGGTAACCGGGGAACTCAAGTGGACCGCGACGCGCGTGGACCTGATCTTCGGCTCCAACTCCCAGCTTCGCGCCTTGGCGGAAGTCTACGCCTGTGCCGACTCGGGAAAGAAGTTCGTACAAGACTTCAGCGCCGCGTGGAACAAGGTCATGAACCTCGACCGGTTCGATCTCGCCTGAGTACGGGTCAATCCCTGCCGAAACTGCTGCCTCTTCGTACCGCCCTCAACCGAGCACGAAGGAGCGGTTTTCCACGCGCCGTGGAAGCACCGCTACTTGAGGTGCGCGTCGGACTCCCATGCTTGCATCTGCCGCAATCCAGATAGCAGGAATGCCCCGAGCGGGAGTTGAACCCCTTGGAGATCTTCGACCTGAAGACGTTTGAATCGGCAGATTATCGGGCGGGCCAGCCAATGTGGGAATCGACTGGCGCATGTGACACCGGTTGCACGACCTCCGTTTCGGCTCAAGGCCCCCAATACCAACCACATCGGCAGAGACTGTGGCTGCTGCCTGCGTGCGCGGGCTGCAATCCGTTCAGAAAACAGCCAAACAGGCCGGAGATCGTGAGGAGATTGCTGGCAGAGCGGGCCAGGGATACGCTTGCCCGCGGAACGCACTCCCCAGGAGGGCGAGAGTTTCGGATCCCTATCGTAAATGTGGACCTCGTGAGTCCATGATGTCCCGCACGTGGGGGATCGAAGGCGTTCTCTTGTGCAGCGAAGAAGCTGTTTCCACTCTGGTGGCCGCAGGGCTGCAGAAGTACAGAAGTCTACGAGATCGACCGCACGGTTGCCCGCCGTGAATTCCCCGCACTTCAAAATATGACAAGAGTCCTCTTCCCATGTCCTGGGGGCGGAGATAGAAATACTGGCACGCAGGCTTCCCCCTCATTTGATTGCCGCAGCAGACGCGGCCGTGTCACCAGACTGGCGCTGGTTGGCGGAGCGCAGAGTCCTGCAAACAGGAGTGAAGAGGCCACACTTGACTCTACAACTTTGACTAGGCGAGGCGTTGCTATGACACACGATCACACTACTGTGATTGTCAGTCAATGAATTGTTGATTCGCTGGGACTTCCATGCGATGCAAAGAGGCTAGACCTCCGCTGAAAGTTAGAGAAAGGAGTATCGGGCGAAGCCCATCCGCGTTCACTTGACGCAGCGGAACCCCAGGGAATCTGGCCGGGTTTGCTTGGCCCTCGGCCAGACCCTGCCATCGTACGCAATGATGTACGCTCGTCCGGCGTCCAGCTCGGTTGCCGTCCACCAGTAGATGACCTGAGAGTGCACATCCCACAGCGGACTCTCCTTGTCCGGCATCGTGACATAGCTTGCGCGCCCAGTCGTCGCATCCCACACGCCGCCGCTGTTCGCTCCGTGGCGGGCCATCGAACGCACCGCCTCGTCAGCTTTCGGGAGCCGCCAGATACGCTGCGGCGAGTTGGCAAGGGCACTTCCGTCCAGCAGCAGGCTTTCGCACACCTGCTGTGCTTGGTGCCAGTCCGCGCCCGCGCGCGGCCACCCGGGCCCTTCACCAGCCCAGGTCAGCGCCATCTCATTCCCTTGCACCAACCGGGCTCGCAGGTTGCCATCGTCGATTCGCCCGGCGATGCGCGCCACGGGCTCGGCGCCAGCGACCAGAAGCGTGATCGCGGGCAGACCGACCGCCAGCGCCATCGCCAGTCTGCGAGGCTCGGGCCGCCCGGTCCAGTAGAGGCACGCCAGCGCTATCAGAGGTGCCGCCAGCAACAGCAATCCGGGGTTGCTCCAGACCCGAAAGAACCAGCCGACCAGGATCGCAGCAATCACATGCAGTGCTGCGCCAAGCCGTGGCCTCGCGAGCGATGTCAAGGTGGCAAGCATGAAGAGCAACATCGGACTCAGATACTGCCCGATCATCAACCCCAGATTGGGGGCCAGCGCGGGGTAGTGCCAGCCCTCGTGGAAGTTTTCGATGATGCCCCAGAACGCCCAGAAGCAGGTCAGCGCAATGGAGATGGATGCGGCGATCCATCCCGTCTTGCGCGCCCGCGTGACTCCTCGCAAGTGGAATCGAGCTCGGCGCATCACCAACTGTCGGATGCCCTCACGGCGATGACCACGTTGCCTTTTTTGTGCCCTTTGTCGACATACCGATGTGCCTCGGCCAGTTCTTCCAGCGGGTATTGCCTGTCAATGACGGCTTTCAGATGCCCCCCGTCCATAAGCTGCGCCAGGTATGCCAAATCCTCGGGCTTGTCCTTGCGGTTCATCTCCACGCTGACGAACACTCCGCCAGGGCCAAGCATCTTCGCGAAATCGCGGGCCGAAAGCGCCGATATCATCCTGCCGACAGCGTCATAGATGAGGTCGTACCGCCCGGGCTCAGCCCGCACATCCTGCACGGTATAGTCGATCGCCCTAGCTGCACCCAGCGCCCGCACCCAATCCAGATTGGCCGTACTACACACTGCGGTGACCTCGGCACCAAAATGCTTTGCCAGCTGCACTGCGTAGGTGCCGGCGCTGCCCGAGGCCCCGTAGATCAGTACCTTGTGCCCAGCACGGATACCGCCCTTCCTGAGGTGATTCAGCGCTGCCAGTCCTCCAAATGACACGGCGGCGCACTCCTCAAAGCTCAAGCTGGTGGGTTTGACGGCGAGCATTCCGCCCTGACGCAGGCACACGTACTCGGCATAGGCGCCGAACCGGAAATCGTTGTGACCGAAGACGGAATCGCCCTTCCTGAACTTCGTCACACCCTTTCCCACCGCCTCGATTTGTCCGGCAACCTCGAAGCCCAGGATGCGCACATGGCGCGGCCTCAACAGGCCGTTGAAGATGCGCGCTGCAAACGGGTCGGCCTTGCGCATGCGCCAATCCGCTGCGGTGACCGTTCCGGCGCGCACCTTCACCAGGATCTCATCGGCGCGAGGGATGGGCTTCGGCACTTCGCGCAGTTCGAAGACATCCGGCGGGCCATAGCGCGCGTAGGTCATTGCTTTCATGTGGGCACCCTTGCACCAATTCGGATCATCTCTGTCGGGGGCCGTCCAGTCGCATGCGGCGGCTGACGAGACAGCCGGGGC
>DATIPW010000198.1:0-11687 GCA_035471605.1 Anaerolineales bacterium
ACCAGCCGGACCATTCCATCGATGTTGGCGTCTTCCTCGTCTGAAACGCTCCATCGCATCCCCACGGGCCACCGCCGGCTGAGCACGCGCGTATGCGTCAGAGGTTGGTCGAGCCTCTGATACCAACCGCTGGATCCAGTATCCAGCCAGAACTGGAAGGCAACCGGCTGGTCCATCATAAGGAATGAATGCGCCGGGGACAGCAAAATCGCTTCATCGGAACTGGGCCTCCAAGCCTCGATGCACTGGGCCGGCAGCACGCCAGAACTCAGCACGCGCACGTATTCCTGGCTGGCGTCCAGGTCGAGATCATCTTTGTCCATGAAAGAGGGGTCCAGCGCCTGGCGGAACTGTCGTGCCGACTGCACCAGACTTCCCACAGTTCGGCCTTCATCGAGCCTGCCGTGGAATCCAAAGCCTGGTTGTGATAGGACTTCCCCGAAGATGCGACTGAAGAAATGGTCCAGGGGTAGGGGCAGACCGCTGCGGTAAGACAGCAGCCAATCGCGCAGGCGGGCATAGCGTCTTCCATATCGAAGCGTGATGCGCGCCTGCATCTCAGGATTGATGTCCTCAAACGAGGACAGGGAAAAGTCCTTGCGAAAGACGATCTCAGCCAACAAGTGCGCCCGAACCAAGTCCATGCCCAGCGCCACCATCAACGCTCCTGCGACGTCGAACCTTGTCGGCGGCAGATTCCAGTGGGGGTGTGCCAGCGCTGAGAGAACCAGGAGCGGGCGTGTCGCGGTCTCATCCCTCAGCGACCGTGACGGGCGGTGCGTTCGAATTGGCAGTCCTGCTGCTTGCAGACGGGAAGTCAAGGCAAATCGCAACGAATCAGAGAAATATGGACCCACGATCGCCACGTCGGACGGCGATACTTGAGGGTCCTCCAGCAGACTCTTGGCCTCTTCGGCCACTCTATCAAGAAGTTCGGGATAGAAGCGCGCCGAAATGACTCGGATTGCCGCGCTCGATGCCGCAGAGCTCTGCACGGGGCTGGGCCCAGGGGCCCGTCCTGCGGGCTGGTGGATGGATGCGGCGAGCGCGATCGCGAAACGTTTGATCTCGGGCGGCATCACGAAAGATTCTGTCAAGGCGGTGACCTGGTTGCAGCTCTCTCGCAACTGCCATCCCGTTTCGGGGTCCGCCCCCAGGAAACCGCGGTGGCCCGCCTGTTCATCATAGATGAGCAGCGCACTCTGCAGATCCGGCAACCACGCGCGTACGACATCGTGCGCGCGCGGGACATCCTCTTCCAGGTTGTCGTAGATCAGATGTTGATACCTCGACCGGAGGTACTGGGCAACCATCGTTTCAGGCCACAGGTATTCATGGAAGATCTCCAGCTCCAAGGAGAAATCCAACAGATTATGGGCCAGGCAGAACTGCCGAAATCGGGTCGCGCACTCTTGGGCTTCAGCGTAAATTCGACTTTGGGCGGGATCGCCAACCCAAGCGGCACTCAGGCGCGCCCCGATCTCCGTATGCGGAAAGCCGACGGCGGCTGCCTTGTTCAGGCTGTCCAAAATCTGCGCGTACAGCCGATTGCGATCCATTGTGACAGTTTGAAAGTATCCTGCCCTGAGCAGCGGCGCGGCCACATGTGCCATGTAGTACTGGGCCGACTCCAATGTCAGGAAGAAAGGCGGACGCTCCGGATGCGCGAAACCCGCCTTCCCCGCCACCAGGGGCCAGAAAAGCTCGCAGATTCGGCGTGC
The DNA here is from genome assembly GCA_035471605.1 of Anaerolineales bacterium. Lineage (GTDB taxonomy): Bacteria > Chloroflexota > Anaerolineae > Anaerolineales > Villigracilaceae > Fen-1038. The sequence goes on from DATIPW010000198.1 coordinate 1,722, forward strand.
GAGACCGCCAATGGTATAGGCAGCCGGCTGCGTGCCTGAATCCATGTCGCCGGACCGAACGAGTTGGAGGTAGGGGCGCTGGAGTGTTCGCTGGGGAGTGAGGACAAGGATGGAGCTCTTGCGCTCGCACTGGGCGAAAAGGTGTCTCAGGCGCTCCACGCCCACAGTCGTCTTGCCAGCACCCGCAGGTCCATGGATGAAGATCCGAGCGTTGAGCGGAGCCGCTGCCCAGGCAGATTGCGGCCCAGTAGGCATCACAGCCCAGGACCTTCAGCCGCGGAGCGAGAGTTCCTCACGCGGCGAGCATTCGACGGCACCGATACATGGACCCAGGCAAAATGCACAATGGACAGCGCGACGACCGCAATGGTCCAGATGCATGCTCCAAGGCAACCCCCAAGGCTGCAGACTGTGCGCGTGGACAACGCTCGGAGCGGGCCACGCGCCCTCTCCGCTGTGCTTTCGCCAGCGCCCCTGCTCAGATCGTCTGCCATTCTGCAGCCTGCACGGATGGGCCCGTCCGTCTTGGTGACGGAGGTGTGATACATCGCAGATAAGCCGTAGCACGTGGCGCAAGAAGTGGCCCACGCAAGATCCCGTGATGATGGCCCACGGAGGCCAGGCGCTTCCGTCACGCGAAACGAAGAGAAACGATTCCGGGGCCGTTTGGCCAGACGATCGGCCAGCTGGTCGCGGTCACCACCTTGGAGGGCACGCATGGAAGAGAGGAGCACGTTCGGCAGCCAAGCGGGCCGCAAACCACCTCAGCCTGCCCGGCTGCAAATGTAGCACAGATGTACTAATTCCGCAAGCGTTGACACGACGCATCGGCCAATGTATAATGCAGCCCGCTTCTGCCCTGGCAGGATGGACGCCGGGGCGGTCGTTTGCAACCCCAGCTTCCCCGGCAGCCGGCGACGGACGCAAGACTCCCGCAGGTATCTCGGCGAAGTGATTGACTGGAGAGTGTGATGCGATATGCGATTGTGGAAAGCGGCGGCAAACAATACCGGGCCGTCGAAGGGCAGCCACTGGAAGTGGACCGGCTCTCTGTCGAGACGGGAAAGCAGATCAGCCTCGAGCGGATCTTGCTGATGGCTGACGATGATCAGTTCCAGGTAGGGACGCCTGCGCTCAGCGGTGTGGAAGTGAAGGCCACAGTTATTGAGCATTTCAGCGGGGCCAAGGTCGTGCACTTTCGGTACAGCCCGAAGAAGCGGATTCGGGTGCGAGGGGGGCACCGCCAGCAGTACACGCGACTGATGGTGGACTTCGTGGGCGGGTCAGGCGAGGCCCGGGGCCAGCAGAAGCCCGAAGCAGCACCCGCCGCAACCATGCCGGCAAAGGTTGCCTCCGGGCAGGCCGGCAAGAAAACAGCTCAGAAGAAGGCGTCACCAAAGAAGAGCACGTCGAGCAAGGCGGTGGCGAAGAAGTCCCGCAAGTAGGGTGAGAGGCAAAGATGGCTCATAAGAAGGGTGGCGGTTCAAGCCGCAACGGACGCGACTCCAACGCTCAGCGACTCGGCGTGAAGCGGTACGCCGGAGAGCATGTCTTGGCAGGGCATATTCTGATCCGCCAGCGCGGAACTCACATCCATCCCGGTCTGAATGTTGGAGCCGGCAAGGACGATACGCTTTTCGCGACGGTGGCGGGGATCGTGAAGTTCGATATGGTGCGCGGGCGCAAGCGAGTGAATGTCATGCCGGAAGCGAAGGGGGAGGGTCGATGAAGGCTGCCATCCACCCCACGTACTATCCGGATGCCAAAGTAACCTGCGCCTCCTGCGGACGAACCTGGACCACCGGTTCGACCAAGAAGGAACTGCGCGTGGACATCTGTTCGAATTGCCATCCTTTCTTCACGGGGGAGGCTCAGAGGATCCTTGATATTGAGGGGCAGGTGGATCGCTTCTACAAGAAACTCTCTGCGCGCCAAACCTACGTCGAAGAGCAAGAGAGCAGGGAAGCCGCCAAGCGTTCGCCCGAGCGCCCGGTTGCGGATCTGGGTCTTTCTGCTCGCGCCACAGAGGCCCTGGTCAAGGCCGGCATCACACAGGTGAGCCACTTCCTCGAGCAGCTTAGGGAAGGCGACGCGAAGATACTTGCCGTGAGCGGATTCGGTCAGAAATCCTTGATTGATGCCAAGAAGAAGCTTAGGAGCTACGGCTATGACTTGCCGGAGGCGCCGCAGGCGGGTACAGCAGTCTAGGGATTTTCAGCGTCGGCAAACTCAGGTACACTCAACGGGCAGATGCCAACGCATCTGCCCGTTCGCGACTTTCAGGACCACTCAGCAAAGGGGTCGAACGCGTGGCTCCTGATGGGCGGTAGCGGCGGAGGTTGGGAGCCTAAGGCACGGAGGTCCGGCCAAATGCGACATGTCCAGGGCTCGCTCGAGGTGATCTGCGGCTCCATGTTCAGCGGAAAGACAGACGAGCTCATCAGGCGGCTGGTGCGGGCCAGGATCGCCCGGCAGAGGGTGCAGGTGTTCAAGCCGGCGATTGATACCCGCTATGCCGAGGCCAAAGTGACTTCTCACGCCGGGGCAGAATTTGAAGCCGCGCCCGTGGATCAGGCGGCGGAGATCCTATCCCGGATCGACACGGACGTCACGGTCGTGGCTGTTGATGAGGCCCAGTTCATGGATGATGGACTGGTGGAAGTTGTTCAGCACTTGGCGGATGGCGGAAGGCGGGTGCTGGTCGCGGGCCTGGACATGGATTTCCGAGGAGAACCCTTTGGGTCGATGCCGCTCCTGATGGCACGGGCCGAGCGAGTCGACAAGCTGCACGCAATCTGCATGATCTGCGGCGACGAAGCTTCACGAACGCAGCGTTTGGTGAACGGGCAGCCAGCCCGCTACGATGAGCCTGTGGTGATTGTCGGCGCCTCAGAACTCTACGAAGCTCGTTGCCGCGCGCACCACGAGGTGCCGCGATGATGACCGCGCCGGGGGGGTGAACGATGCAAGACTACAAGGAAGTGCTGGCAGAGATCCTCATCGATGAGTCCGCGCTACAGGCTCGCGTCGCCGAACTGGCGGCCGAGATCAGCTCAGATTACCGTGGCCATACGCGCCTGCTGCTGATTTGCATCTTGCGCGGGGGAGTTCCTTTCCTGGTGGATCTGAGCCGGCATCTCACGGTCCCGCATATGGTGGATTTCATGGCTGTGAGCTCGTATGGCGCCGGTCGACGTGATTCGGACGGCAATGTGCGCGTGGTTTTCGACCTGCAGACAAACATCCTTGGCAAGGACGTGCTTCTGGTCGAGGACATCGTCGACAGCGGTCATACCATCGCCTCCGTGCTGGGAATGCTGGGCACGCGCCAACCCGCGAGCCTGAAGGTGTGCACGCTGCTGGACAAGGCCGAACGCAGGGAGGCTGAGGTGCCGATCCACTACCGGGGTTTCACAATTCCGAACCGGTTCGTCTTCGGCTACGGGCTCGATCTGGATGAGTACTACCGTAATCTGCCCTTCATTGGCGTAGTGGACCTCAACAAATACCGGCCGGAGTGACCCGGCTGCCAAGGCTTGACCTGGGCTCTGCCGGGCAGTAGGCGGAGTCTCCTGGAAGCCGCCCGATGGGTGTCCAGATACGCGTCATCCGCCGGGGCGCTCCATTTTTGCGCTAGGAGTCTCGGGCAGGGCGCGACTTGCCACGCTCCACGACGCGTTTCAACTCCAAACCACCCAGCGAGGAAATTCAAATCCGCCACATGCCCGCCAGTCCGCTTGCCGCCCTGCCTCACCTGTTGGAAAAAGTCCGCTCTCTTGCGGCTGACCAGGAAGTTCACCTGGTGGGCGGCGCCCTTCGGGATTCCCTTCTTGGATTGGCCTCACATGATTTCGACTTCGTGGTTGCTGGCGATGCCGTGGGCCTTGCCCGCCGGATCGCCGACCGGCTGCGAGCAGACTTCTATGTCCTTGACGATGCATTTGGCGCGGCGAGGATCATCGTCACGGGGGAGCAAGGGGTCCGCGATGTGCTCGACTTCAGCCCACTGCGCGGCCGGCACATCGTGGCGGACCTCGAAGCTCGCGACTTCACGATCAACGCAATGGCGTTGAATCTCAGGGACGGAACGACCTCCGATCCGCTCCAGGGTGCCGCAGATATCCGTGCGAAGACCATCCGCGCCTGCTCGCCAAGTGCGCTGCATGACGATCCCATCCGTATCCTGCGGGCTGTTCGATTGGCGGGCGTGCTGGACTTCCGCATTGACGGCCCGACGCGCAAGGCGATCAAGATCTCCGCCGAGCTGCTGCCTAACACCTCTCCTGAGCGTCAGCGAGACGAATTGTTCAAGATGTTGGCTGGACGCCGCCCCGAATCTTCCATGCGGGCCTTGGACATGCTTGGGATTCTCCCCCATGTGCTGCCCGAGCTTGGCGCATTGACGGGTTCCCAACTGCGGGCCCCACACACATATGGCGCATGGGAACACACGCTGAGTGTGATGCGTCACCTGCGCGAAATGCTTGAAGTCCTGATGGCGTCCGTCGGAGACAGGCCAGGTGGCCTCCTGGTCAGCACGCTCAGGGTCGGGCTAGGTCGCTATCAACGACGTCTCCACGACCACTTCTCGGCAGGTCTCAATCAGGATCGCCCGTTGGGTGCGTTGCTGCAGTTCGCGGTCCTATATCACGACGTCGGCAGCTCGTCCACCCTCTTGATGGACAAAGACGACCGCGCCGAGGTCATCGGGTCCGAGGCGCAAAGCGCGCGGCTGGCCCGTGAGCGCGCCGTGAGATTTGGCCTGAGCCGGCTGGAAATCGCCCGACTGCACACCATTGTCGCCCACCACTCCCGGTTTCTGCATCTGGCAAAGCAGCGGGAGGTGGATGGGCAGGAAACGACACGCCGCGAGATCTACCACTTCTTCCGCGATGTGGCGGAGGCCGGAGTCGACCTGGTTTTGCTGGGGCTGGCAGACATGAGGGGAACTCGGGACACGGAGCTTACGGAAGGTGCCTGGTCCGGATGGGTGCGTACTGCGAGGACACTGCTTGAGAACTACTGGGAAAGACCCGAAGAAGCTGTGGCGCCGCCGCGGTTGCTGGACGGGCATGATCTCATGAAAACCTTCTCCCTGCCAGCTGGGCCGCTCATCGGCCAGTTGATGGAGGCCATCCGAGAAACCCAGGCCGCGGGTCAGATCAGCAGTCGCGAGGATGCCCTATCCCTCGCGCGCCGTTGCCTGGAACAGCTAGGGCTACCGGGCAGGTCCCCCGGGGAGAGCCCGGAGTGACTTGCGCTTGGCGGGGGCTCAGCTTGCCGGAATTTTCCCGACACCTCCGTGGCACGGCTCGAAAAGGAGAAGCACATGTCAGACGGGGCTCTGGAGATTGACGGCGTGAAGCTAGCCTTCACACGGAGAGGAAAAGGGAATCCCTTGGTCTTGCTCCATGGGTATCCGCTCAATCGAACCATCTGGAGCGGAGTAGCCGGCATTCTGGAGGGCGAGTTCGATCTGATCATGCCCGACCTGCGCGGTTTTGGGGAATCGGACGTGATGGAAGCGGACCAATCCATATTGACCTACGCCGCGGACTTGGCGGGCATGATGCGCCGGCTGGGCATTAGGGAAGCGCATGTCGTGGGGCACTCCATGGGAGGGTACGTGGCACTGGCTTTCGCGCGGCTTTTTGGCGGCATGTTGTCTGGCCTGGGGCTCGTTGCCTCCCAGGTCAGTGCCGATAGTGAGGACCGGAAGGCTGCCCGGCAGGCCGCAGCACGACAAGTTGTGCGTGAAGGCGTGAGCAGCGTGCTGGAGACGATGCCTCCCAGACTTTCCGCTGACCCGGAAGTGCAGGGCCTCACCCGGCGCCTCATCACGCAACAACGCCCACTTGGGCTTGCCGTGGCCCTCGATGCCATGGCGGGCCGGCCCGATTCGACGGATGTGCTGAGATCGCTTGGTTCGCCCGTGGTCCTCGTTCACGGAACTGCAGATGAGCTGATTCCGGTCGAACGCGCCCGCGAAATGCGGCGACTGCTTCCTGCCGCCCATTATCTGGAACTTGAGGGCGTCGGCCACATGCCCATGATCGAACGACCGGCTGCTGTAGCACAGGCTTTGAGGTTCTTTGCGGGCGTGAGATAGGCGCGGCGAATCCGCTCACGAGGTGGAACGATCGCGCAAGCTCGGCTGTCGTTCAGAGCGGGCAGTCGCGGCGGATCTGGGGCCACAAACTGATTCGCGCACGGACTTGTGGCTGGCCGAATATGCCACCTGCAGGTGACGCGATGCGGTTCCTGTGGAGCAACATGGGGGTTTGGTACAATCCTTAACAATCTGGCCCAAGCGATGTACGAGGAGGATGGGAATAATGACGAAGTGGGTATATCTATTCGACGAACTTCAAGCGGTGGAGAAGGCCACCGGCGGAGATTGGGACGACGTCAAGGCCCTGGTTGGTGGGAAAGGCGCTGGACTTCTCGATATGACTCGCGCCGGCGTGCCCGTGCCGCCATTTTTTACAGTGACCACCGAGGCATGCAACGCGTATCAGAAGGCCGGGAAATTCCCGGCCGGTATGTGGGCCCAAGAGCTCGCCGCCCTGAGAAAGATCGAGAAGGCGACCGGAAAGAAATTCGGCAGCCCCGAGAAGCCGCTGTTGGTTTCTTGTCGATCTGGCGCGAAGTTCTCTATGCCCGGGATGATGGATACGGTGCTCAACATCGGCCTGACGGATGCAACGGCCGCCGGGATGGTCGAACTGACCGGCAATCCACGATTCGTATACGACTCATACCGCCGCCTTGTGGAGATGTTTGGAACCGTTGTGTTGGGGCTTCCTGATGAGGCTTTTGAGCAGCCCCTGCAGGAATACAAGCAGTCGCATGGGTACAAACTGGATGTCGAAATGACGGCTGACGACTGGAAGGAGGTCGTCAAGGCATTTCGATCTGTGATCACGAAGGATCGGGGCATGGACTTCCCCCAGGATCCCTACCGGCAGCTGGAGTTGGCAACGGAAGCGGTCTTTAAGTCATGGAACGGGAAGAGGGCCGTGGACTACCGTCGAAAAGAGAAGATCTCTGATGATCTGGGTACAGCCGTCAACATTGTTACCATGGTCTTCGGCAACATGGGCGATGACTCCGGTACGGGCGTAGCCTTCACGCGGAATCCTTCCACAGGTGACGCCACGATGATGGGTGACTATCTGCTGAACGCGCAGGGCGAAGATGTGGTGGCGGGAATTCGAAACACAAATCCCATCCAGAATCTGAGGCAGGAAATGCCCGCCGCATACAAGCGGTTCATGCAGATAACTTCTCGGCTCGAGCGGCACTACCGCGAAATGCAAGACGTCGAGTTCACCATTGAACGCGGGAAGCTCTGGATGCTGCAAACGCGCAATGGCAAACGCACTGCCAAGGCGGCGGTCAAGATCGCGGTCGAGATGGCAGCCGAAGGATTGATCACTCGGGAAGAAGCCGTTCAACGGGTCTCACCGGACCAGGTAGACGCGCTGCTGCACCCGCGCTTCGACGAAAGCGCCAAGGACAAGGCCGAGAGCACGGGCGCCCTATTCGCCCACGGCGTGAATGCCAGCCCGGGGGCGGCCGTAGGGCAAGTGTACTTCGATGCCGACACGGCGGAACGCATGGCCAAGGAGATGAAACAGGACGTGGTCATGGTCCGTCCGTTCACCAAGCCGGATGATGTCCATGGCATGATCCCAGCGAGGGGCGTGCTCACCAGTGAAGGCGGGGCCACTTCGCACGCGGCCGTGGTGGCCCGCCAATTCGGGATCCCGTGTGTGGTAGGGGCGTCCGCCATCAAGATCGACCTTGACCATCGCACCATGACTGCTGGAGGTATCACGGTGCATGAGGGCGACTGGATCTCCATGGACGGAGGCTCAGGCGCGGTCTTCCTGGGAAAGATCGCGATGGTGGAGCCGTCACTGGACGAGCAGGTGGAGCTGATGACACTGCTGACGTGGGCAGATGAGATCTGCTCGCGGCCCGGTCTGCGAGCCGCGCCGCGAGGCTGGCCGACGCGGGGACTGCAGGTCTGGGCGAATGCCGACTACCCGAAAGATGCAAAGCGGGCACGCACCTATGGCGCCATGGGCATCGGGCTTTGCCGTACAGAGCACATGTTCTTTGAACCAGAGCGGCTGCCGGTCGTGCAGCGCATGATCTTGGCCACTACCTCCGCCGAGCGATCGGCCGCGTTGAACGAACTGCTACCCCACCAGCGGAAAGATTTCGATGGGCTTTTCGAGGCGATGGATGGCCTGCCTGTCATCATCCGTCTCATCGATCCGCCCCTGCACGAGTTCATGCCCTCTGAATCAGATCTGTTTGAGGAAGTGATCACGATGCGGGTGAAGGGCGAAACCGCCGGGCTGAGGGAGAAGGAGAAACTGCTGGAGACCATTCGCTCCCTGCATGAGTCCAATCCCATGATGGGTCTTCGCGGGGTACGCCTAAGCATCGCAATGCCGGAAATCGTTGAGATGCAGGTCCGTGCCATCTTCGAGGCGGCCGCAGATTGCACCAAACGCCGGATCGTTGCCAAGCCTGAGGTGATGATCCCGCTGACGGGAACTGTCAGGGAACTGGAGTGGATTCAACCCCGCCTGGTCCGAATCGCGGCGGACGTGATGGAGCAGAAGGGTGTACGGTTTCCCTACAAGTTTGGGACGATGGTCGAAATCCCAAGAGCTGCCGTCACGGCACAGGAGGTGGCGAAGCTGGCCGAGTTCTTCTCGTTTGGGACCAACGATCTGACCCAGATGACTTTTGGCTACTCACGTGATGACGCCGAGCGCAATTTCCTGGTGACCTATGTGGAGCAGGGTATCTTGCCTGCCAACCCATTCCAGACCCTTGACCGAGAGGGTGTAGGCCGACTGATGCGGATGGCCATCCAGGAGGGCCGCGCAACGCGGCCGAACTTGGAGGTTGGAATCTGCGGCGAGCATGGTGGAGATCCCGAATCGATCGATTGGTGCCACACCATTGGAAACGACTACGTCAGCTGCTCGCCATTTCGGGTGCCGGTTGCCCGCTTGGCGGCTGCGCAGGCAGCCCTAAGGCATCGTCGCCACAAGGCCAGACCCAAGCCGGCTGCCGCACGGGCAAAGCGCGCACGAACCAAGGCGCGGGCTGCGGCGACCAAGCGCCCCCGGCGGGGCTCTCGCCGGTAGTTGGGGTGAACTCTGCCCCTTGATCGAGGGCGTAGCGGATGCTGTCCGCCCGGGCCATGCCGATCGGCTCTGACTGCAATCGGCAAACGAGGGCCCCCCATCTAGGGGTAGACGGAGCCGTGCGCAGCGCACCTGGCTCCTCAAAAGGCTGCGCGGCAAGCCCAGGAGACGAGGAGGAGAAATGAGCGTGATGGACGCGATCTACGCGCGGCAATCCAACGGAAAAGTCAGGCCAGATCCGGTCGCGCGTGCAAAGGTGGAAGAGTTGCTTGGGGCGGCGGTTCAGGCGCCCAACCACTACAACGTGAGGCCATGGCGCTTCATTGTCCTTGAAGGCAATGGCCTTATCCGTCTTGGCAAGGCGATGGGGGATGCGTTCCGAAGGAAGCATCCAGATGCTGACGAAACAGCCATCGAGAAGGAACGCGCCAAGCCCCTCCGCGCGCCGCTAATTCTTGCCGTAGCCGTGGACGCGCCGGCGGAGCCGCGGGTGATTGAGGTGGAAAACATCTGCGCGGCTGCCGCTGCCTGTCAGAATATCCTGCTCGCCGCCACAGAGCTGGGATTGGCGTCCTTCTGGCGAACCGGGGATGCCGTTCGCGAACCTGAGGTGAAGCAGTTCCTGGGGTTGGCGGCGGATCAGGTCCTTATTGCCCTACTATACCTGGGGTATCCGGCGAGCACGCCGGACAGGCGCACGCGGCCCGGTTTCGAGGATCGCACAATTTGGATCGACTAGATGAACCAGTATCGTGCGGTCGCCATGCAAGCCAGGGCCGCAACGAGGAGCACC
>DATIPW010000199.1:0-20158 GCA_035471605.1 Anaerolineales bacterium
GGGCGTGAACCTCCCCTTGCCGCGGGGGAAGCTGTCCTGGAAGAGCGTGGGCGTGCCTGGGTGCTGCATGTCCCAGACGGGATACTGGAGTCCAAACCCGTCGATGCGCTCGTAGTTCACGCCGGCAAAGTCCGGCACGACCTGCGACATCTCCGCGAAGACTTCGGCCGGCGAGCCGTACTGCCAGCCTGCCGAGGTGGCCCGCCCAAGTCGCTGTTCCAGGCGGCCGGCGAGGTCACAGATGATCTGCCAATCCGCCCGGGCCTGTCCGCGCGGTGCCAGAGCGGCGCGGACGCGCTGCACACGGCGATCCGTGTTGGTGAAGGTGCCGTCCTTCTCGGCAAATGGCGCAGCCGGGAGGAAGACATCCGCAAAAGCCGCCGACTCATTCATGAACAGATCCTGCGCCACCAGGAACTCCAGCTGCTGCATGTGCTGCCGGGTGACGTTGAGATTCGGTTCGGACATCATGGGGTTCTCACCCATGATATGCAGTGAACGGATCCCGCCCTCGTGCGCGTGGCTGAGGATCTCGGTGGTCGTCAATCCGAGTTGCCGCGAAAGGCCGCCGGGCTCAACGTGCCAGGCCCGCTCCCATCTGGCGGCGTTCTCTTCGTTGTCCACCCGCATATAGCCGGGGTAGTGGAACGGCATCGCCCCCATGTCACTGGCGCCCTGCACGTTGTTCTGGCCGCGCAGGGGATTGAGCCCGGTGCCGTCCCGTCCCACATGGCCCGTGAGGAAAGCCAGGTGAATCAACGCCAGGGCGCTGGCCGTCCCATGCGAGAGCTGCGAGATGCCCATGCCCCAGTAGATGGCGCCGTTCTTCGCCCGGGCGTACAATCTGGCGGCCTTGCGGATGTCCTCTGCCGGCACTCCGGATATTTGCTGCGCAAATTCCGGGGTGAACTTCTCCAGCGACGCCAGGAATTCGGTATATCCCTCCGTGCGGTCGTTGATGAAGTCATGGTTCACCAGGTTTTCGTCGATGATCACCCGGGCCATGGCAGTGAACACAGGGACGTTGCTCCCCGGCTTGAGCGGCAGCCACAGTTCCGCAAAATCCACCAGTTCGATCCGCCGCGGATCGATCACGATCATTCTTGCGCCGTGCTTCTCGACCGCTTCCTTCATTTGCAGCGCGATGATGGGGTGGTTTTCGCTGGTATTCGAGCCTGTGACGATGAACACGTCATTTTGCAGCACCTGGGAAGCCGTGTTGCTCATGGCCGATGAGCCCACGGCCTTCTGCAATGCGATCACGCTGCCCGCATGGCAGAGCCGCGTGCAGTGGTCTATGTTGTTGGTGCGGAACTGCGTTCGGTACAGCTTCTGCAACAAATAGTTGTCTTCATTGGTCGCCTTCGCGCAACAGTAGACCGCCACGGCATCTGAGCCATGCCGCGTGTAGATGTCCACCAGACGATCTGCGACGTGATCCAGGGCTTCATCCCAGGAAACGCGACGCCACTCTGAAAGGTCAAAGGCCTGGGTTCGCCGGCCCGGCACCTGCTTCGTCCTTCGGATCAGCGGATCCAGGATGCGCTTGGGATGGTAGATGTAGTCGTAGCCAAAGCGCCCCTTCACGCACAGGTTGCCGCGATTGACCGGGGAATCAAACGGAGAGGTCACCTTGTAGATGAAGTCCTGTTGCAGGTGGAGATCCAACGTGCACCCCACGCCGCAGTAGGGACAGGTGCTGCGGACAATCCGATCCGCCAGGATTGGATGTTTCTTGTCTTTTTTCATCATGCTCGAGGAATCAGTCGACCGTACATCTAAAGTATTGCCGCCAAAGGAAGGAGCATGGCCCCGAAGGAGACCCAACCGGCGCCGACGGGAACCGCGCAGCCGCGATTATACACGCTCGATACGAACTGCGCTCACTTTGTATTCAGGGATCTTGGCCACGGGATCCAGAGCATCGCCCGTCAGGGCATTGGCCGGCATCTCCGCGAAGTGAAAACTCATGAACACCATGCCGGGAGGCAGCCGCGGGCTGAGGCGGGCGGCGCCCTTCACAGAACCGCGGCGCGAGATCAGGCGGATGAAATCACCGTCCGAAATACCAAGGGCGGCCGCGTCCTGGGGATTGAGTTGAATCTCGCCAGAGGGCACAAGTTCGTTGAGCCCAACGGATCTCCGGCTGAGAGTGCCGCCATGCCAGTGCTCAAGGATACGCCCGGTGTTGAGCACAAGCGGGAATTCGGCATCGGGATTCTCCACCGGTTCCCGGAACCCAAGAGCGCTGAACCTTCCCAGGCCACGGGCAAACCTATCGCGATGAAGTATGGGTGTGCCGGGATGATCTGCTGTGGGACACGGCCATTGCAGCCCACTCCCCTCCAGCCTGGCGTATGAGATCCCCGCCAGAGATGGAGTAAGTTGGGCGATCTCGTCCCAGACGGCGGCAGCATCCGGGTAGTCCCAATCGCTCACGGTGCGAACTGCCCCCACCGCTTGGGAACCTTCGGAGCCGCCAAGTCGCGTACCCAGATCGCAAAGGATCTCCAGGTCGGGGCGGGCGCCGGCGCGAACCGGGACCGCCTGCCGGACTCGCTGCACCCGACGCTCTGTGTTGGTGTACGTGCCTTCTTTCTCGGCGAAGCTGACGCCCGGCAGAACCACATGCGCTTCACTTGCCGTTTCATTCAGAAATATGTCTTGGACAACCAGGAACTCAAGGCTGCGGACGGCCTCGGCAACATGATTCAAATTGGGATCCGAAAGCAGTGGGTTCTCACCCAGGACGAAGAGGGCCCGGATCTCGCCGCGCAGTGCGGCGTCCATCATCTCGGTTACGGTCAATCCGGGAGACGCTGGCAGGGGACCGCTGGTTTGCCAGGCGTGCTCGAACTTGCCTCGTATCTCAGGATCCGTCACAGCCTGGTAGCCCGTGAGCACATTGGGCAGTCCCCCAACATCGCACGCACCCTGGACATTGTTCTGGCCGCGCAGCGGATTGAGCCCGGTGCCCGGCCGGCCGAAATTGCCGGTCAGCAGCGCCAGGTTAGACAACGCCTGGACATTGTCCACCCCGTGCGACGACTGAGTGATGCCCATGGCCCAGTAGATGGCCGCGCTGCCGGCCGTGGCATACAGCCGCGCCGCCTCCACCACGAGCGAAGCGGGCACCCCTGACAGCGATTCGCACCAGCTGGGCGTGCAGTCTGCGACGGCGGCTTCCAGCGCGGCGTAGTTCTCAGTCCGGGCGTCGATGAAGCCCCGATTTAAAAGTCCTTCGGCAATGATCACGTGGGCCATCGCATTCAGCACCGCCACGTCCGTCCCGGAACGATGGCGCAAGTGCAACGCGGCAAACGACGCCAGGTCGATCTCGCGGGGATCAATCAGGATGAGCCGGGCCCCGTGCCGGCGCACGGCCGCCTTCATCTCAAGTGACAACACGGGATGGGCTTCCGTGGTGTTGCTGCCTGTCACCAGGAGCACATCCGCGCGGTGAACGTCGCTGATGGAATTGGTCATTGCCCCGGAACCCAGCGTTGCGGCCAGACCGGCCACGGAACTGCTGTGTCAGAGACGGGCGCAGTGATCGACGTTGTTGGTTCCGAAGATACCCCTGGCAATCTTCTGCAGGAGGTAGTTTTCCTCATTGGTGCACTTGGCCGAAGCGAGAAAGCCGATCGCATGGGGACCATGCTCATGCCGAATTTCCAACAGCCGCCGAGACGTGAGATCCAGCGCGGCATCCCAGTTCGCAGGCTGGAGCCTTCCATTCATGCGGACAAGGGGCGCTGCAAGGCGATCGGGGGAGTCCACGAAGTCCGTCCCAAACCGGCCCTTGACACACAGGTTGCCACGATTGACCGGACTGTCGAATTGCCCGCTGACCCGAAAGATGCGATCATTCTGGACGTGCAACTCAACCTGGCAACCCACGCCGCAATACGGGCAGGTGGAATCGATCACTCGGTCAGCTTGAATCATTGGGCTGCACTCTCCTGGCGCGCGGACGGCCGCGCACCGCAGCTCAGCCGTCCCGCGCGCCGCGCTCGCGACGCTGGCGCCTGCCGCTGCTCAAGGTGCCAATTTCCTCCGGGCTGAGTCCGCTTTCCAGCAGGTATTCGCGCTTGGCCTTCAAGGCCCCGGTCGGGCAAACGCCCACGCACTGGCCGCACAGCACGCAGGTCGTCTCCGGTATGGTGCGGTCAAAGAAGGTGGCAATTTGCGTGTCGTACCCGCGCCCGCCAAAACTGATCGCATAGGTGTATTGCGCATCCTCCGCACAAACCTGCACACAGCGCCAGCACAGGAGGCACTTGGAGTAGTCGCGGATATACATGGGGTTGTCATCTTTGATCGCGGTCTCGCGCCGAACCGCGCCCGGGAAGCGTGCCGCATCAGCCCCATATTCCTCCATCATGTGCAGCACGTCGGGCGTCTCGGAGAGGTCCATGGTAGACGCCAGGAGCTCCAGAAGCGTCCGCCGCGCGCGCTTCACCCTCTCGCTCTGCGTCTGCACCTGCATACCCGCGGCTGCTTTTGCGATGCAGGCCGGCTGCAGGAGCCGCTGGCCTTCCACTTCCACCACACAAATGCGGCAAAGGCCGTTGCTGGTGGTCGCCTTGTGGAAGCAGATGGTGGGGATGTCAATGCCCACCTGCCGGGCCGCCTCCATCAGGGTGGTTCCCTGTTCGACCACCGCCGGATTCCCATCGATGGTCAGGCTGACCATTTCAGTCATTGGCGCTCCCAAACCGCGGTCCCATCAGCGAGATGGACCCCGCTTCTTTGTCACCCGGCTTTGGCCGCCGGGAAGAGATTTCGGACGCGATCCGCTGCCCTTTTTGGCAGCAGGCTTCGGCTGCTTGCTCCTGGTGCCCGCGGAGGAGCCCCGCCCAGAACGGTTTGGCGATGGGCTGGCGGGCTTTCGGCGCACGGCCGTGGTTTTCCGCGCGCGCGTGGCCCGCTGGGAACGTGCCACGGGCGTTTGATGCCGGAACATTTCAGGCCAAAGTTTGACAGCCGACAGCACGGCCGTGGCGGCTGTTTGTCCCAAGCCGCACAGGCTGGCGTCGGTCATGGTCCAGCCCACATCCTGCAGGCGCTCCAAGTCCCCGGGCAACAGCGCGCCGGCCGCCAGGCGTTCCAGGATTTCTTTCTGCCGCTGCGACCCCATCTGGCAGGGGTAGCACTTGCCACACGATTCGTGCGCAAAGAAATGGCCCAACCGCTCCAGCGCGGCCCGCATGTCCCGGCGCTCATCGAACACCATGACCACGCCGGAGCCAAGCGGCAAACCTGCGGCCCGCAGATTCTCGAAGGTCAGCCGCACATCCAAATGATCGGAAGTGGCAAAGGCACCTGCTGCCCCACCAAAGAGCACAGCCTTCAAGGCGCGTCCCTCGGCAACCCCACCGGCCATCTCCAGCAGCTCGCGCAGAGTGATCCCAA
This sequence comes from Anaerolineales bacterium, assembly GCA_035471605.1. Taxonomy (GTDB): domain Bacteria; phylum Chloroflexota; class Anaerolineae; order Anaerolineales; family Villigracilaceae; genus Fen-1038. The sequence continues at coordinate 5,416 of DATIPW010000199.1, forward strand.
ACGGCACCTCGTACACGCCGGCTCGTGCCACGTCACCGGACAGGCAGAAGAGCTTGGGTCCCGGGCTTTTCTCCGTCCCAATGCGACGGTACTGGGCCGCGCCGCCTTGAATGATCAACGGGACGTTGAATAGAGTCTCTACATTGTTGATGATGGTGGGCTTTCCAAAGAGCCCGAAGGTAGTCGGGAAAGGAGGCTTGACGCGCGGGAAACCGCGTTTTCCCTCGATCGACTCGAAGAGCGCCGTCTCTTCGCCGCAAATATAGGCACCTGCGCCCAAGCGGATCTCGATGTCGAAGGAGAAGGTCGAGCCCTGCAAGTCGCTGCCCAGCCATCCACCGGCCCGCGCCTCGGCCAGTGCATGCTCTAGAACCGGCAGGATGTACGGATACTCGCCGCGCAGGTAGATGTAGCCTCGCTGGGCGCCCACGGCGTAGCCCGCGATCAACATCCCCTCAATCAATGTGTGAGGATCATCGATCAGCAGAACCCGGTCTTTGAATGTGCCCGGCTCGGACTCGTCTGCATTGCATACGACATACTTCGGCAAGCTTGCCGTCTCCGCCGCGCCCGCCCACTTCACACCCGTGGGAAACGCCGCGCCGCCGCGCCCCACCAACCCGGCAGAGGTGATCTCCGCGACCACGGACGCGGGCTGCATCGTCAGTGCCTTCCGAAAGGCGGCGTATTCCCCGTGCTCTTCGAGCGACCTGGTCCCGTTCCCGCAGCCGGCGGTGAGCAGACGCAGGGACCCCCCCACGACGGAGCGCGGACGGCCCAGGTCGTACTGATCCCCGCCGACAGCAATGTTGGTTTCTGCATCCTCGCCCACGAGCGCCGTGGGCGCCTGCTCGCACAGCCCGAGGCACGGGCTTGGCAGGATCGTGACGGCACCGTCGGACGAAGTCTCCCCGGGCCGGACGCCATGGCCCGCGCACAGGTGATCCAGGACTTGATCACCGTTCTTCAGGGCGCAGGCAATGTCAGTGCAGACACTGATCACCCGCCTGCCCACGGGCTGATTGTGCAGCAGGCTGTAGAATTCGATCACGCCATGCACTTCCGCCAGCGGAACGCGCAAAGTGCCAGCCACCGCAGCCGCGACGGGTTCGGAAAGCCAGCCGTGCAACTTCTGGGCTGAATGCAGAGCCGGCAGCAGACCGGAACGGCCCAGCGGCACATACACTTCCAGGGCCCGTCGCAAAGACGCTATTTGATCTTCAGTCAGCGGCGTGTCCATGGCACCAAGTATACATCTGGGGAGCGATCGGATATCGCAGGACTTCGCAAGCCTGCCGTCTCTTGCGACGCCCCGAACGGACCCGGTTGAATGGATTTATTGCGCTCGTCGATGACCCATGGTGGGTCGGCACGTGGACAACCATCAAAGCGATCCCACGATTCGCAGCGATCCCTTGCCCTGACCCACAACTTCCGCCGGGTATCTACATTCACTTGGAGCTCGCGATATAGTGCTCCAGCTGAGTGATCATGAACTTTTGGTAGTCCACGACCTCTTTGAGCACATCGCGGACCGAGATCAAGCCCAGAAGTTGCTGCTTCTCATACACCGGAAGATGCCGGATGTTCTTGTCGATCATCAAAGCCATGCATTCCTCAAGCGTCTGGCCGGCCTCAACGTAGAGCACATTGGTGGTCATGATTTCCTGGACGAGCGTGTCGGTCGCCGACCTGCCGGCCAGATCCAGCTTGCGTATGCAATCACGCTCAGACAGGATCCCGACCACGACCTCGCCGTTCATCACCATCACCGCCCCAATGTTCTTTTCGGCCATGAGCTCGAGCGCCTGCATTACGCTGGCGTCGGGTTTGACGGAGAAGACCCGGCCGCCCTTCTGGCGAATCAGGTCACGGGCACTGTGCATCGCTTGATCTCCTTTGGCATGAAGATTTCTCGGAGTATAGACTCAAACTGTTGCCATGACAAGCGCACCCTGCCCTACTAGTGTGCGCATTGGTGGAGCGTCACCCATCCAGAGGAAGACGAGAGCGGAGACCGCTGGTCCCAACGCGGGGACAGGCCTCACTACCGAGCTGGTCGGTTGACTGTCAAAAGGAGCAGACGGGCTTGGCTGCCCACTCGCCGGACATCAGAGTTGCGCACCTGATGGCCTGGCCAATGCGGGGACTTCGAAGAACGGGACGAGGAGAGGTCGGTAGCGAAGGCGCCCGCAGGCGCTTCAAGCCGCAAGAACCGAAACCAGTGCCGATCGATCCTCTGATCCAAGACCAAGCTGTTGATCAAGAACCAGCCCCAGAAGTGGCGCGGAGGCATCCACAATCTACGGAGCCCGCTGTCCGAGAATCCATGCCACCGAGGCCAAGACAAAACCGCCATCACGTCGAATGGCGGTTTTGTCTCTGTCGGGGCGCCGAGATTTGAACTCGGGACCTCACGGACCCGAACCGTGCGCTCTACCGGGCTGAGCCACGCCCCGCAAACAACCCGCATTATACTGCCCCTGGCGGCGCCGGGGTAGCAAGGCCTTCCTACGGATTCAGCACCACCGATTGGCTGAACAGATACCCATTGCCGTCCAGCAACTCGTCAGCCTGATGAATGTAGAGTCGGGCCGGAGTGGTTGTACTGACCCGGAACGGCAGCGTAGTCTCCAAGGACTGCCAGTCGGCGCCGGAAACATCAACTATTCTGAGGCTCAGGGTTGCACCCGCATCCGTGATCAACTCCATGATCACGGGCTGGCGGTTGTAAGGCAGCATCTGGCATTCGATTTCAAGAACCCCACCGCTGGCCACGAATTGGGGACCCGGACTGGACAGGCGCACGCGTTCGTAGATCGCGTCCCCCGCCGGATTGACCTGCTTCTCGCCAAGTGACAGCAATTGCAGCGGCACCGTCGTCAGAGACTGGATGCGGCCCTCCGCATTCCTGGTGCTGACCTGCAAGTAGCCTGCTTCTTCAGCTGCACCAATTTCGAACGGCAACTCCACATGCAGACGATCGCCTGCCGGGTCGGCCGATGCGGCCAAGAGACTGCGGCCGAGCAGCTGCCCGTCCTGGCCAAACAGCGCAATCTCAACGCGGCGGCTCCCGCCCGCGATCACCAGCAGGTCAGCCTGGAGCGGCGACAGGACGCGTGACATGGGTCCAGGCGTCAGTACCTGAATGGCTGCCAGCGGAAATGCCGGAACCGCTGTGGGTGACTCAGCCGGTGTAGGGATCGCCGGCTGGAGCGTGGGTGGCCCGGTGGGAGTCTGGGTCCTTGGCATTGCAGTGTGGGTGGCGGCTTCAATGGCGACAGCGGTCCCATAGACGGCTGTCGCCATCGCGTCGACCGGAGCTGGAGTCGACGACCTGGCAACTGGCAAGATTGCGCAGCTCGCAAGCAAGAGTGACCCTGCCGCCCAGACAAGCCTCGGATTCGACATGCTAGCCATTTGCGGCGGTGGCGGTTCGAGGATTTGGCAGGGAAGACCAGCACTGGGACATGATGGGGAGGAGATGCATGCGCCGGGCGCGGCGCCAGCCGTGACTAGAGACTGTAGATCTGCGAGTACTTCTCCGTCAGGTACCGCATGTATGGCTCTGGAGAGATCACAGAGCCCGTCACCTTCCTCACCAAATCCTGGGGATCGTACTTCCGACCGTGCCTGTGAATCTTTTCCCGAAGCCACTCGAGGACGACCTCAAAGTCCCCAGCTCGAATACTTCTTTCGAGAGTCGGCACATCAGCCTGCAATCTCTCCCACACCTGGGCCGAGATCAGATTCCCCAGCGCGTAGGTGGAGAAATAGCCGAGCAGCCCTGAGGACCAGTGAACATCTTGCAGAACTCCCTCGGCATCGTTACGCGGAGTGACGCCCAGGAACTCCTGCATCTTCGCGTTCCAGACGCTGGGAAGGTCCTTAGCCTCAAGCGCCCCTCCGATAAGCATGATCTCAAGCTCCAGCCGCAGCATGATGTGCAGGTTATAGGTTGCCTCGTCGGCGTTCACCCGAATGAGAGAGGGCCGAACCTTGTTAATCGCGCGGTAGAAGCTCTTCAGGCCGACGCCTTGCAGCGGCGAGGGGAAGCTCTGCTTGAGTCGTGGATACATGTACTCCCAGAACGCCAGCGAGCGACCGATCAGGTTCTCCCACAGCCGGGATTGGGATTCGTGCACGGCCAGGGATGCCCCATGCGCCAGGGAGGTCCGATCGTGGATCGAAGCAATCCCTTGCTCGTACATGGCATGCCCTGCCTCATGCATGGCACTGAAGATGCTGGCCAGCGGGTTATCGGCCTCGTAACGATTGGTGATACGCACATCATTCCTGCCGAAGGCGGTCGCAAATGGGTGCGGGGCCCTGTCCATTCGGCCGCGATCCCAGTCATATCCGAGCCGGCGAGATACCTGGGCGCTGAAGTCCCAGATCTTGCGTTCGCTGAACCTGCCGCGCAGGAAGCCGTCATTGGCCTGCGGTCTTCCTGCAATCGCCTGCACCAGCTCAACCTGACGTGGGCGCAGCCAGCCGAAGATCGACTGCACCTCGGCAGTTTTCATGCCGGGCTCGTAGTCCTCCAGCAAAACGTCGTATGGATGGTCAGATTGGGGGAAGAAAGTCACGTACCGCCGTGCCAGGTCCACAACCCTCTCCAGGTGGGGTCGGAAGACCCCGAAATCGGACTCGCTCTTGGCACGGCGCCAGGCCTGGAAGGCGGCCGCAGTCACCACGGCGTGTTCCGCCACGAAGTCGGCCGGCACGCGCACGGCCCTATCGTAGTCGCGCACAGCCACCCGGACAAATGCTGACTCGTCCGAGTCTGCGCCCATACGGTCTTGCTCCGCCTTCAATGCCTGCAGCAACTCGCCGAGTTGAGGCGCGGTCGCCTTCTGGTGCAGGACTTTGCCCAATGCAGCCAACTGCTGCCCGCGGCCCGGGCTGCCGCCGGCCGGCATATATGTCTGTTGGTCCCAATCAAGCAGGTGCAAGGCAGCCTGCAGATCGGCAAGTTCACCGACGAAGTGTCGTAGCTGGTCGAGCTTAGCGCCCATGGTACTGGGCCATCATCCGGGCAGTGCGCACCTAGGCGATTTTCCAGCGCAGTGGCTGGCCCCGAAGAGCCGCCAGGACCTCCCGGGCGATGTCCTCCGCGGCTCTGGCCTGCGCCTCAGCAGTCTGTGCCCCAATATGCGGGGTGGCGATCACCCGGGGATGCTTCACCAGTTCCGTGGCGCCCGGAGGCTCCGATGCAAACACGTCAAGTGCGGCCCCCGCAACCTTCCCCGAGCCTAGCGCTTCCAACAGGGCCGCCTCGTCGATGATTCCGCCGCGTGCGGCACATACAATGCGGACTCCGTCCTTCATTTGGCCGAAAGCCTGAGGGCCGATGAGATCCCGGGTGTGAACATCGAAGGGCAGGTGAAGCGACAGGAAATCCGACCAAGCATACAGTTCCTGAAGCGAAACAGACTCCGCTCCACCAGCGCGGATGGAAGCCTCCTGGACGAAGGGGTCATAGGCCAGGATATTCATGCCGAAGGCGGCTGCGCGCTTGCCGAGCTCCATTCCGATTCGCCCGTATCCGATGATGCCCAACGTCTTGCCTGCGAGTTCCACGCCCTGCAGTTCTTTCTTCAGCCAGCGACCTTCTTTCAAGGCCGCGTCCGCAAGCGGGATCTCGCGGGCTACTGCCAGCAGGAGCCCAAACGTCAGTTCTGCCACAGCCGTGGTGGTGGATGTGGGAGCATTGACGACAATGATGGACCGCCTGCGAGCCGCTTCCAGATCGATGTTGTCGACACCGACCCCGGCTCTGCCGATTGCCCGGAGGGCCGGCGCGGCTTTGATCAACTCGGCGGTGACTTGGGTGCGTCCCCTGACCACCAGCGCATCGTAGGGCCCAATCGACGACAAAAGCTCTTCAGCCCCAATGCCAGACGCATCATGGACATCGGCCGCTTCGCGAAGGATGGACTGGCCATTATTATCCAGTCCATCCGAAATGAGTATGCGGTATCCAGTCATCAGGCTATTGTAGCATGGGAACGCGGCGGACCGTCACGGCAGCACGCACTTCTTCTTCTCGCCAAGCCCGTCAAACATGATTTCGATCGTCTTGCCTTCCCGGACTTCGATGCTGGAAACCTCGGGGTAGTCGTCCACCTCCAGGTCCACGACGGTATATCTTCCCGGATTGACGCGGAGCTCGTTGGCCGGGAAGCTGTATGCCGGAGCCAGGGAGAGGCCAGTCGGTTGGATCATGAGCTCATGGTGTGTGCAGTTACGTACAAATGCGAGCTCCGGCCATTCCTGGGGATCGATTTCCGGCAGAGCATCGACTTCGCCGCTGACCTGCGTGAATCCTGACATGATGGAGATCCAGCCAAGCCGCGAGGCCGCGTCGGGCAGCGGGATTCGCAACCAATTGGCCAATACATCGCGGCCGGTGGCAACGGCGGTCTCACCCTTGGGCAAGACAGCCACGGGATCGAAGGCCAGATCCGGGCCGCGGCGGATGAACACATTCCCAAGGGCTGCCACACGCACTGGTGCCGGCGAAATGGGCGAGGCCTGCCCGGAGAGCGAGGGGACGGCCGTGGGAACCAGCGTCTGCGCTGCGGACGCGAAGGCCGCGGGCGGAGCTGCGTTGCGCGGCATGGTGGAGCTGGCCCGAAGGCGGGAACCCGCAGGGCCAACTGCCGTGTCACATGCCGCAAGCTGCAACAGCAGGACGGCGGCGACAGGCAGCATTCTCACGACGCCGTGCTTTCTACTCATATCGCAGTGCTTCGACCGGTTCGAGGCTGGCCGCCCGGTTGGCGGGGTAGATGCCAAAGAAGAGGCCCACCGCGGCAGAAAAAAGCGTCGCCAGGAGCACTGCGTCAAAGCCCACGATGGGAATGAACTCGTTGCCCGTAGCGGCTGCTACCCTGCCGACAGCAAAGGAAATCAGCCAGCCCAACAGGATCCCCACCAGGCCGCCAATCAGGCTCAGAAGGGAAGATTCCGCGATGAACTGCACCAGGATGTCGCGCCTGCGGGCGCCAAGCGCCTTTCGCAATCCGATCTCTCGTGTGCGCTCGGTAACGGAGACCAACATGATGTTCATGATCCCGATGCCGCCCACCAGCAGCGAAATGGCGGCGATGCCGCCGAGGAAGATTGTCAACACTCCCGTGACATTCTGGATCGTGCTCAGGATGCTCTCCTGAGTGAAGACCGTGAAGTCGTCCGCTCCCACAGGGGTGCGATGACGCGTTCGGAGAATTTGCGCCACTTCTTCTGCAGCGTCAGGAACGGCCTGGAAGTCGACCGCCTGGATGAAGATGATATCAATCGTCCCCTCGCCACGCCGACTGACCAGGCGCGCCTGGGCGGTCGAAAGCGGGATCAGCACCTGGTTGTCTGCGGAGCCGAAGGCGCTGCCACCCTGGGGCATCAGCACGCCCACAATTCGAAAGGGCTGTCCCTCAAGGCGTACGGCCTCCCCCACCAATCCGTCACGATGTCCGAAGAGCTTGTCGGCAACGTCCACTCCAAGGATGACGACGGAGGAGTGTCCGTAGTACTGATCGTCATTGATGAACTCCCCTTCGAGAAGGGTGATGTTGCGAACCGTTGCGTAGGAGGGTGTCACTCCAAAAATGTCAGTGCTCTTGGTTTCTCCGGCAAACTGGATGTCTCCCCTGCCTTGCAGCGCGGGCGCAACCGCCTGCACGTGAGGTGCGGCAAAGGGATCCATCAGCGCTGCCGCGTCGGCCAGGGTGATGCTGCGCGAGGACCGGAAACGCTGTTCTTCCGGCGCTCCGCTGAACACAAAGAGCAGATTGGTGCCCACCTGGTTGATCGAGCCGGTGATGGATGCTTGCGCACCGTTTCCCACGGCGAGCATGGAAATGACGGCGGCCACTCCAATGACTATGCCCAGCACCGTCAGGCCCGAACGCAGCTTGTTTGAATTCAGGCTCTCGAGGGCTTCGAGCAGGAGCTGGGACATGTTCATGGCCGCAGCGCCTCGGTGCCCTCGACCAGACCGTCTCGTATGCGAATGATGCGCTGCGCCTGTTGCCCTATGGCCGAGTCGTGCGTGATGATGATCAGCGTTGTGCCGCGCTCCGTGTTTAGGCGGAGCAGCGTCTCCATGATCTCCCGCCCCACTTTTGAATCCAGGTTGCCGGTCGGCTCATCGGCCATGATGATGGCGGGTTCATTGACGATGGCGCGGGCGATGGCCACACGCTGCTGCTCGCCGCCGGAAAGCTCAGTCGGTCGATGGTGAACCCGGTCCCCCAGTCCGACCGTTTGCAGAGCCTTCAGAGCCCGCTGGCGACGGCTACCATTTGGCGAACCCGAATAGCGCAATGGCAATTCCACGTTCGCCAGGGCGCTCTGGCGCGAGAGCAAGTGAAAGGCCTGGAACACAAATCCGACTTTGTGATTGCGGATGCCGGCCAGTTGATCGTCGTCGAGGGAGGCCACGGGAGATCCATCCAACAGGTATTCGCCAGCAGTGGGTCGATCCAGACAGCCCAGGATGTTCATGAGAGTAGACTTGCCGGAGCCGGAAGGCCCCATGATTGCCACGACCTCGCCCCGCTCTATAGCCAGCGATGCCCCGCGCAGCGCCTCCACCTCGATTTCCCCCATCTTGTAGACTTTGGTCAAGCGGCGCGCCTCAACGACCAGCTCCGTCATCCCGGGCCCCCGCCGAACGGACCGCCACCGCGGCTGGGTGGATTCAGAATCACGAGGTCGCCCTCCTGAAGATCCCCAGCGGCCACGACGCTCATGGTGTCTGACGAGGCCCCGAGTATGATTTGGACCGGCAATGGGCGTGAATCCTTCAGGATGTAGACGACGCGCTCGCCGTCCACCAGTCGCACCGCCCGATTGGGCACTATCAGCTCATTGGCAACCTGCTTCACCACGATATTGACCGCCGCCGTCATGCCGGGCTTGACGGATGGATCCGGATCGGTCATGACCACAGTCACCGTGAAGATCACGGCGCCCGAGGCGCTATCGCCCGCCTGGGCTACCTGCTCAACCTTTCCCGCGTAGCTTGTGCTGGGGACAGCATCCAGCACAAGCTGAACCGGCTGACCGACTTCCACGCTGTTGATATCAATCTCCGATACCTCAACGTCCACCAGAAGCCGGGAGAAGTCGTCCACTCTGAATGCCAGCTCTCCCGCGGCGACGTGGTCACCCACGAGCGGAAGAGACTGCGTCACCGTCCCATCAATGGGTGAAATGATGCGGGCGCTATTCAGGGTGGCCTGAGCAGCGTCCACGTTGGCCTGAGCGGCGGCCACTTCATCTGTGTCAGGACCGTCCTTGAGGCGCTCATACAGACGACGGGCGTCATCCAGCTCAGCTTTCCGCAGGGCAAGTGTCTCGTCCGCGCTCTGGATGGTGTCAGCGTCGACGTACCCCCGACGCCAAATGACTTCGGGCACCTCCTGACCCCGGGGATACTTGATGCGGACTTCGCGGATCCACTGTTTGCCGTTCAGAGAGAGGCGATAGTCATAGGCCTTTTTGTAGGCATCCTCGGCCTTGCCGAGGCTGATGGCCGCTTCGGCGCTGGCAGTCATGGACTTGGCGTCCTCCAGGGCACGTCGAGCTGTCAGAAGATTGGCCTGAGCTTGGATTACGGTTTGTGGAACCGAGGTCATCGCCAAACGTGCTAGCTCCTGGTCCGTCCGCACCCTATCACCTACACGGGCGCTCACGCCTTCAACGCTGCCGGAGGTTTGCCATTGCAGGATGGCGCTTTGGGCGGCACGAACGGTGCCAGTCGCACCGACCGTTGCCGTCAGATCACCGCGCGCAAGCGGGGATGTCTGAAACGCGGTATCCTGGGCCCTGCGACCCCGCCCGACAATCACAAAAGCCACCACAAGCAAAGCTACGGTACCCAGCCCGAGCCAGACCTTGCTGCGGACTGTAAACCTTCCAAACCACGCTTTCATCGCAGATTCTGTCCTCTCAAAACGGCTCGCGGCGTGCCGGCGCAAGGCGGCAGTCCCGGTCCGAGCGTCCAACACGCACCCGAGTAGGCAACATTCCCGTAACGTGTTTCCGGCCGTGTGATCAATGCGGCGATTAGCAAATATACCCCTCATTTTTCAAAGTGGCAGTCTGCGGCGGCACTCTTGCCCCCCTTGGCGCCCTGTCCGCCCACGCGCCAAGCGTGCCGTCGTTCCACTGCGCGGTACAAGGCTTCCCTGCGGATTGAGGGGCATGGTTCTTGCCGCGCTGGCACGAAAGACGCTTTGGTGCCTTGGCGAAGTGCGCCGAAAAAGGCGCTCCATGAGGGCTCTGCAGGCTTTTTCGTGATGATCATCCGGCGCACATGTGACATACGAGCCTGTGGCCGGTTTTTTGGATTCGTTATCATGAGCCTCCGTTCGATTGCCAACACCCGGAGGAAGAATGCAGGCAGTTCCCAGCGAATCCCTTGCCATAGACCGCAAGGAAAGGGTCAACAAGCCCTTCTTTGATCTTGATTTGCGCCCCACCAAGGATCGGACAAGTGACTTCGAGGACGTGGTCATCGAGTTCAACCCGGAACGAGCCATGCGCGAGGCCTCACGCTGCGTGCACTGTCCAGATCCTGCCCCCTGCACGATGGCCTGCCCCGCGCACAACGACATTCCCTCCGCCATGTGGCTGATCGAACAGGGCAAGTTTTTGGAGGCTGCCGAGTTGTACCACCGGACGAGTTCGCTCCCGGAGATTTGCGGCCGGGTGTGCCCACACGAGCAGCTTTGCCAGGGATCGTGCGTACACAACAAGGATCATGAACCCGTCCTTTGTGGTGAGCTGGAGGCCTTTGCCGTGGACTTTGAGCGGCGAGGCCCTGGGTACGCTATTCCGGTCGGACCGCCCACCGGCAAACGGGTCGCCCTGATCGGCGCGGGACCGGCCAGTCTGGGCTGCGCGGACATCTTGCTGCATCGGGGCCACGACGTCACGATGTTTGAGGCCAAACCTGCCCCAGGTGGCCTCCTGGTCTATGGGATCCCCAATTTCAAGCTGCCCAAGTCCGTCTGGCTGGAGAAGTGGGAGGAGTATAAGCACGCTGGCGTGAAACTCGTCCCAAACACTTACATCGGCAAGGCCAAGACGATAGACCAGTTGTTCGAGGACGGCTTCGAGGCCGTATTCATCGGCGTTGGATCAGAGGTGGACGCCAGCATGGAGGACACTCCCGGGACGGAGCTGCCTGGTGTTTTCCAGGCCACGGACTTCTTGATTCGGGGAAACGTTGCGCCAAGGCTGCTCCCCGACGACATGAAGCAGCCCCTGAAGGTTGGCAAGCGCGTGGTCGTGATTGGCGGCGGCGACACGGCCTCTGACTGCCTGCGTACCGCGCTGCGCCTCGGCGCAGAGGACGTGACCTGCCTCTACCGCCGTACTGAGAAAGAAATGCCCGGGGGGCTGAAGGACCGCCAAATGGCCCGCGAAGAGGGCGCCAAGTACAGGTTCCTGACCCAACCGGTCAAGTTCATAGCCGGATCAGATGGTCACCTCGCGGCCGTGGAATGTATCGAAATGGTCCTGGGTGAGCCAGATGCCAAAGGACGAAGACGGCCGGTCCCCGTGCCAGACTCCAACTTCAGCGTCGCCGCGGATACGGCGATTCTGGCCTTGGGATATTGGCCCGACCCTATCCTCGGAAAGACGACGCCCCAACTGGAGACGCATGATTGGGGCCTTATCTCCGTTGCCGGCAAGGAAACAGGCGCCACATCTCGGCCCGGCGTGTTCTCCGGTGGCGACTGCGTCACCGGGCCGGACCTTGTTGTGACCGCGATGGTGGCAGGCCGCAACGCCGGCGTGGCCATCGACGAGTACCTGCGTCAGGCCGATTAGGATCTGCTCTCCCTAGGCCGCAGCGGTGAGCCCGCCGGCCGTTCTGCGCACCAGGCGACATCTAGCCGCCATCCTGCCTGCAGGATTGGCGAGAGACAGCTAGTCTTGGATCCCTGTTTTGTGGACGGTCTGTCCCCCTATTCCGCTGGCAGGACAGGGAAAGGGGAGGGTCTACCTAGCCCTGGTCGGCTGGCTCAAGCGGGCCCAGCGCGGATTCTCGCGCGGAGAAAGCCTTCTGCCTTCGCGGCGAACTCCCGCAATGGATGGCCGCGGCCTGCTCTCGCGATCGGACGTCACCCAAGCAGTATTGGGAGAACAAGCATGAGCACGGCCCGCTCATGCAGTGCTAAACATGGGCAGCTAGCATGCGCTCCATGTTGTGGTTGCGTGTGATCCGCCCCTTCCAAGTGGGGGTGGTTGTGCTGTGCGGAGCGCTGCTATTGAGTTCCAGCCATGAGCTCGCGCGGGATGAGCAAGATCGGGCACGCGCCTACACACGCAGCATCGAATTTGACTACCTGGCATGGATGCTGGACGCTGGGCGGGTGAAAGTGCAGGCGGCAGCGGCCGGGATCCCGGGCTATCTGGGGCGCGTTCCGAGCAGGATTGTCGTTTCAGACTACCTGCAGATCACAGGCAAGATCATGCGCGGCGAGGAGGCCCTAAACAGGGTCTATGCCGATCCGGCATTTTCTGACAAGGAAGCGGCAGCCTCACAGATTCGAGCCTCACTGCAGGTTCTGAAAAGGCGCAGCCAGCAACTTGCACCCCTGGCGGAGGGAGTTCTACAGGATCAGGTGGCACAGGTCATTGAGGATCTTGGCTTGGCCTTCTTCGGGCAATCCATGCCGCCGGTCTTGTACCACGGCACGTTGGTACCAGATGCCCTGATCGTGTCTCCGAGGGACGAGATCCGACAGTCGGCCAACATATCGATCGAGACCGACCTGCCGCTCGAAAAGCAAGTGCAGTTGGAGCAGCGCGTGGAACAGGCCATGAATGCCTCGGCGCTGGTGGTACCGATAGGGGGCGTCGGCGTCTATCCGACCATGGTCATGCAGACCACAGATCGCCACTGGCTGATCTCCACAATCGCGCATGAGTGGACCCACAACTACCTTCAGTTGCGCCCGTTGGGGATGCTCTATGACCACACCCCCGAACTGCGCACGATGAATGAGACAGTTGCGGACATTATGGGAGCGGAGATAGCAGACGAAGTCATGCGACGGTTCTATCCTGGAACCACCTCGGCGGATCAGGCCAGGGCGGACAGAATCTCGTCTCCGCAGAGGTATCCCGATCCCGAGGATGATGATTTGCCGCCATTTGACTTCCGATCCGAGATGCATACCACGCGCAGCACGGTCGACACGTTGCTTGCCTCGGGTAGAATCGCCGAGGCCGAGGACTACATGGAGCGGCGCCGGCGGACCTTCCTGGCGCACGGGTACTTCATCCGCCGACTCAATCAGGCCTATTTTGCCTTCTATGGCGCCTATGCCGACATGCCCGGTGGACCTGCTGGTGAGGATCCGGTCGGGCCCGCTGTGCGAGAACTGCGGACGGAGAGCAGATCCCTGGCGGATTTTCTAAGGCGCATATCATGGATGACAAGCTTCGATGAGCTGCAGCGCGAGATCACGCGAGGCGGCCGCTAAGAATCTGGGAGCCTTGCACCCGGGCGGGCGTGACCTGCATACCGTTGGCCCCCCCTTGTGATGAGATTGATTCGGGCAGCAGCGGTCGGCTGCAGACGCCGAGAGACGGAGCCAGGTGCCAACACGCTCAAGCGCCATTTTCAGGAAACCGATCCGCAGGATGTGCGTGACCGCTGCAGCCCCGGCTCCAGCCGAAGCCGGACTGAGAGCGGCTGAGGAAGCCCGATGAGTATCGGCACGGGGCGAGACGCGCGTCTGGTCTTGCTGGCGGCTGCCAGCGGCGGCGGCGGTGTTCTCTTGCTGGCGCTCGCTGGCTCCGCAATCGGATCTGCCTTTCTTGATGCATGGCTGCGACCTCAAGCGTCTGGACAATTGCCGGGGCCTGCGATCTTGGCCGCTTCTGCAGCCCTGATCCTTCTGGGTTCGTTGCTGGTTGCCACGCACTGCTTCACGCGTCGGGTCTTGCGAGGCCAGCCTGATCCCAGCATCACGCCCCGTCCAATCGGCACCGGTTCTGCACTCCTACTGACGCTGCTTTGGATCGCTTCCATCGCCCTGTTCGAGGTGCTGACAGATCGAGGTCTGTGGAAGGGGCTAGGCGCCGTGCTGTACCTATTGGGAATCGCCGTTCCCGTGTACGTGCTGGCTCGTGTGGCGATCGGCGGCCTCGGTGCGAGCTCCAGAGTGCGAATCTGGGGTTCGTTCACGACCGGCCTCATTCTTGGGACCGGCATTGCTGCGGCTGCCGAGATGGCCCTGCTGCTGTTGGTTCTGGCCGCCCTTGCCGCCTACCTGCGAATGAACCCCCAGCAGGTCGAAGCGCTGAGGGGTCTTGTGGAGCTTGTGGGACAAGCCTCCGGTATGGAGGAGATCTTGGTCCGGATGGGCCCGTTGCTTGCTCACCCCCTGGCTTTCCTGATCGCCCTGGGAGCCGTGTCGGGGACTGTGCCGGTGATCGAGGAGCTGGCGAAATCAGCCGCGCCGTGGATGGTCTACGATCGGCTGTCGAGCCCAGCACAGGGTTTCATCGTGGGCGCCCTGAGCGGAGCAGCTTTCGCCCTGTTTGAAGGATTGATGGCCTCGGCCCAAACCAGCTCAAACTCGGGGTTCGTGCTGCTGTTCCGCAGCACCAGCAGCCTCATGCATATCCTTGCCTCCGCCGTAGCGGGCTGCGGGATCGCGGCATTTCGCAAGTACGGGCAACCTGGGCGGCTGCTTGGCGCGTATGCCTTGGC
>DATIPW010000200.1:0-4863 GCA_035471605.1 Anaerolineales bacterium
ACGTAAAGAATACGACCGAGGTAGGCAGCATGCGCATAGTCGACTACAAAAGTAAGGGATCGATCAACAAGCGAATCTATGTCGAAATCCCGGTTGTGCCAGCAGGGCCACGCTGACAACTGGCGGAAGCGGCAATGGCGAGGAAGCTTGATCGCTCCAACCAGGGGCAACTTTGTAAGCGAAATGTCGGTGCAGGTGCGGAGAGCTGGTCTGGGTCGTGCCGAGCCGGAAGCAGGCTCGCCCGCCGACATACTTGCGGCGTGACCGGAGGGAGAGTGGACGGCGCGCTGGTCCAGGCGCAATATCCTTTGGGGGACAGGTGGCCGGAACCGCGGGCAGAGGTCTTGCGCGGCCAAATGGCCCGGCTGCGGTTGCGACAAAGAACACCTTCTGATGCGACTTAGAGCTGATCTGGTGCTGTTGCTTGTGGCGGCCCTGTGGGGTTCGGCATTCGTCGCGCAGCGGGCTGCCGGCTTGTTGGGCAGCGTGTACGTGTTCAACGCAATGCGATTCCTGCTGGCCGGCGCATTGTTGCTCCCCTTTGTTCTGCGATCCCGCTTGCGGCGTGGCCAGCTGTGGTGGATGTGCGCCGCCGGCACCGTGCTGTTCCTGGCAAGCGCCTTGCAGCAAGCCGGGATCAGGTCGACCTCAGCCGGCAATGCCGGCTTCCTCACGAGCCTCTATGTGGTGTTGGTGCCGATCATCCTGTTCCTGGTTTGGAGGGAACGACTCCAGCCACGCTCAATCGTGGCCGTCGGCCTGGCGGCCATTGGTGCATACCTGCTCTCAGCGGCGGGTCCCATGGGCATGAATGCCGGGGATTTGCTTCAGCTCGGGGGGGCTGGATTGTGGGCACTGCATGTCGTTCTGCTGGGCAAGTTCGCTTTCCGCTATGACGCCGTGGCCTTCTCAGCAGGGCAACTTCTGATAGGGGGGGGCTTGAGCTGGGCTGGCAGCGCCATATTGGAGCCCCCGACGTTTCCGCTGCCGCCCACGCTGGTGCATGCGATCCTCTATACTGCCGTGGTGTCGCTAGGGCTGGGATATACTCTACAGATCTGGGGCCAGCGACACACTCCTCCAACCGATGCCGCCCTGATCCTCAGCTTGGAATCTGTGTTTGCCGCGCTTGGTGGGGCTATCATCCTGAAAGAGCGATATGCTCCGATTCAGATCGTCGGATGTGCAGTCATCATCATTGCTGTTCTGCTTTCGCAGGTTAGAGCCTCGAGTAAAATCTCGGTGACCACAGACGGACTCCAGCGCACGTCCGGCGAACCCTAGAGAATACGGAGTGGCCGCCGCTTCCCGTCACGTGCCCCAGGCAGGTGGCCACGCCGATCTAAGCACCGGCGGGCTGCCCTGCAAGGCTGCGGCAATGCAGTCCGAGGCGCCGAGCAGATTCAGGTCGCGGCCCCGGCCTAGTCCTGCCGGGTCATCGCCGGTCTCAAGTCTGGTTCCTGGATGAGGTGTAGTTGACTACCCGCCACCCGCCGCTCACGGCTCGAGAGATCACCATGCTTGTGATTGCCGGTGTGGTGGGCCTGGCGATCATCGCACTCTTGTCTTGGGCGAGCCTCCGCTGGTCGTCTCTGGCTCCCGGCGGCGCATCCTTCTTCTCCTCCTGGGCGGGCGCGCGCACGTATCTGTTCTCCGATCAAGATCCGTATGGCCCGGCAGCAGCGGCTGAGGCTCAGACGCTGGCCTTTGAAAACGCCGACACGCATTCCGCTGACCGCTATCGCCTGAGTCTGCCTTTCTTTCTCGTTCCGATCTTCTTTCCATTTGCCGTGGTTTCGGATCCAGTGCTTGCGCGAGCGCTGTGGCTCCTAATCTCCGCGATGGCCCTGGCCGGAGTGATCTTGCTTAGCTTGCATGCTGCGGATTGGCATCCGTCACGGCCGACGCTTGTGGCGTTTGCGTTGTTGTCGTTCTTCGGCTATCCCTCGATCGACGCTCTTGGGCAAGGGTCTCCCGTCGTCCTGCTCCTGCTGGGATACATGGGGATTCTATGGGCGATGCGCACACAAAAGGAGGAGCTGGCTGGCGCATTGTTGGCGCTCTGCCTCTGCTACTGGGAGGTGGGACTGCCGTTCTTGTTTCTTGTGACGGGGCGCGTTTTCCGTGAGCGGCGATGGCGTGTCCTGGCTGGCGCTGGCATGACGCTCGGGTTCCTGCTCTTGGTTTCGTTCTTGCTATTCCCCGGGTGGTTGATGCCTTTCCTGGTGGCCACCGTGGCGCGGCTTCGATCCAACCATGGCCTCAGCGCGGCAGTCGCTCTTCAGGGTCTGCTGCCTCAGCACGGCATTCAGATTGCCGCGGCGATTGCGATCGTCGCCATTGGGATTCTGCTGTTCGAGACGGCAACGGTACGAAGTTCCGATGCTCGCCGAGTCGCCTGGACGGCCTGCTTTGCGCTCGCCGCGGCACCACTTCTGGGTTGGCGAACCCAAACCAGTCATCTAATCGCGCTGATCCCTAGCTATGCATTGATTTGCGCCGCCTGCGTGCAGCGCAAACGGTGGGGGCCCGCTTTGGCGATACTTCTCATGGTGGTGGCATATGGTGCTCCATGGCTCCTATTCTGGCGTCGCTTGGCTCTGGTTGACCAACTTGCCTTCGAGCTACTCCTCCTTTTTCCTCCCCTGTTCGCTTTGACCGGCTTGTATTGGACGCGATGGTGGTTCCTGCGGCCGCAGCAGACTTGGCTGGATGAGATCCGAAGTTCGAGGAGCTAGCTGCATGAGGGCACGCGCGGGGAGAGCAGCAGCAAACCGGCACGCCGGAATGGGCTGGCGTGCCTACACCCTTTTGGCCCTACTCGGACTGGCAATGGCGCTTGCGGTAGCGCACTTCCAGTCGTTCCCCGGCTACATGGATGCAGACTACTACTTTGGCGGGGGATTGCAGCTACTCCGCGGCAGGGGTTTCACGGAACCCTATTTGTGGAACTACCTCAGTGACCCAGCCGGCCTGCCTTCTCCCTCGCATTTGTACTGGATGCCCCTCGCCTCTGTGATTGCAGCCGCCGGGATGCGGCTGACAGGGCAGGCCGACTATGCTTCAGCGCGCCTGGGCTTCGTAGCCCTGGCCGCCGCCAGCCCCGTGGCGACCGCGGCTCTTGCCTTCTCTTTCAGCCGCAGGTCCGGCCCTGCCGTGCTCTCAGGACTGCTGGCGGTGTTCTCGGTATACTACGTTCCCTTTCTTCCTGTTCCGGACAACTACGGCGTCTACCAAGTTCTGGGAGCGATCTTCCTGTTGGCCGTGGGGCGCCGTGTCAACGCGGCATACGTGGCGCTGGGCCTGGCGGCAGGCCTGATGACTCTGGCGCGGAGCGACGGAATCCTTTGGCTCTTCTTGGCGATTGCAGCTAGCGCCCGGGGAACGCCTGGTCCAAGGCTCCCATCTGGTGGCCACGTGCCTGACTCCCGGAGCCTGGCGCCTGCAACCCTGGGCCGCCGTCTCGCGGGAGTGGCCATCGCGCTTGCGGCCTTCTCCATCGTCGTGGCGCCGTGGTACATGCGAAACGCCGCACTTCAAGGGACAATCCTGGGACCTGGCCTGGGTCGTCTGCTTTGGATGAGGTCCTACGATGAGATATTTGCCTATCCGGCGTCGCAGCTGACACTGGAGCGTTGGTTGGCGCAGGACATCTCTACCATCCTGTCAGGGCGTCTTGCGTCGCTGCGCTGGAATCTGCTCAATGCTTTTGCCGCGCAAGGAGGCGTGTTTCTCTTGCCGCTCATCGTCGCCGGCGCCTGGAGGCATCGCAAGGATCCCCGGGTGCAGACAGGATTCGCCGGCTGGTCGGCCTTGCTGGTGGTGATGACGTTCGTGTTCCCTTTCGTCGGGGCTAGAGGGGGGTTCTTCCATGCAGGGGCAGGTTTCCAGCCGCTGTGGTGGGCGCTTGCGCCCCTCGGCCTCGAACGGCTGGCATCTTCCAGCAGTCGGTTCGCGAGTGTCCAACTATGGATTCAGCGGAGTTCCGGAGCAGCAATGGTGTGGATCTGCATGCTCATGACCGGGGTGATCTTTTATCTACGGGTGCTTGGCGGGTGGGGAGAGGGGGAGGGTTCGTATCCTGGGGTGGAAGCCTTTCTGGAACGCTCAGGCGCGAAGCCGGGACAGGTTGTGATGGTCCGGAATCCCCCTGGCTACTATGTCATGACAAATCGACCGGCCATAGTGGTGCCATACGCGGACGCTGCTGGCATTTTGGCCGCAGCCCGCAAATATGACGCGGAATTTCTTGTGATCGAGCCGGCGGGGGCTGCCGGTCCCATTCGGGCAGTGTACGACAATCTAAACAGTCAGTCCCTTGAGTTCCTTGGCGAATTGGATGGAACGCGCATTTTCCGGGTTGAGCCCTAGCCTGCGCTTTCGCGATGTGGGCGCACTGTCTGTGGCGGCCGCTGCCGGCCTGGTCGTGTACCTCATTGCCAGCCAGTGGACGCATTCGCTTGGCTTTCCGCTCGACGATTCATGGATCCATGCCACGTTCGCGCGCAATCTTGCGTTGAGGGGACAATGGGCCATGCAGCTCGGGCAGCCCTCGGCGGCCTCCACGTCGCCGCTCTGGACCGCCCTCCTCGCTCCTGGGTATTGGGTGGGGCTTGCCCCGCTGTGGTGGAGCCACCTACTAAACCTGGCGATGCTGGTTGGCCTCGGCTTGATGACGGAGGCGGGAGTCCGCCATCTCGAAGCCGGCTACAGACCCCCATTGCCGCTCGTTGGGCTTCTTGTCGTCACCGAATGGCATCTGCTTTGGGCCGCCGCATCGGGCATGGAAACCATATTGCAGGCATTCCTGTCAACCGGCGTGCTGCTGTTGCTCGTGCACGGCTCCAAGCAGTACACCGCCCT
>DATIPW010000201.1:0-1907 GCA_035471605.1 Anaerolineales bacterium
GCCGACTCACGCCGGCTGCTGATGGTCGGGCAGGATGGTCTCGGCATGTCGGGTGTGCCGGCTGAGATACCCGGCCACGCCTGCTGCAATCCCGGTGCAACCGCCGAGAACGATCAACAGGGCCATACCCGCCCCCGGCCCCGGAGCGACGAGCCCGCCAAACAAGGCAGCCAGCCCGCCCGGCGCGCGCATGGCGGGCTCGAAGACATAGTCTCCGAGCAGCCCCGCAATGATCGGCGAAACCGGGTTGGTCAGCCAGGCAATCATCAGCCGGGCGGAGAAGACGCGGCCTTGCACATCCGGTGCAACCTTCGACTGCCAGATCGCCTGGTTCGAACCATCAACCAGCGAGCCAACCAGGTACGAAAATCCTATGGCGGCCACCCACAGGGGTAGCCCTGTTCCCACGCCCACCAAGGAAAGCAACAGGCTTCCGGCGATCCAACCCCCCAGCACGCCGTGAACCCTGCGCTTGAAGCCTCCCCAGGCGCTCAGCAGCACGCCTCCCAGCACGCCCCCGACCGCGCCGGCGGAAAGGACCGCCCCCAGGCTGACGCTATCATTTCCGGTTCGCAGCAGAACCATCGGAGCGATCGCGGTATAGGCAATCCCGCCGCCAAGATTGCCGAACAGGAAGACGAGCTGCAATCCCAGCAGACTGGGACGGGCGAAGATGTAGCGGAAGCCGAACACGGCTTCTTGCAACAGGCGACCCCGGGCCCGGGCGCCCTCCTCGCTTTGCAGCGGCTGGGGGATGTGCACGAGCATCAAGAGGGCGATCGCCGACAGGAAGGTTGCGACATCGACCAGCAGGATCCCCGTCAGGCCCAGCCAGGGAAGCAGCGCGCCCGCCATCATCGGAGCGATGACCCCCGGTCCCATTTGCACGACCGACATCATGCCGTTTGCGCGCCCATATTGCTCCCGGGGAACCATGATGCTGATGGTGGCGGAGAAGGCCGGCCATTGAAAGGCATTGCCCATTCCCTGCAGGATGGCGGCTGCATAGAGATGCCACACTTCCAGGTTGCCGGATGCGTGCAACACCAGGATGCCGGTTGTGGCGACGCCGGCTGCCAGGTCGCTGACCATCATCATCAGTTTCCTGCTGTAGCGGTCCACCATCGCGCCGGCCATGGGCGTGATGATCAGATAGGGGGTGATGAAGAATACCGTCACCAGGCCCAGTGCGGTCGCGCTTCCGGTCCTTTCGAAGACCCAGATCGTCAGGGCAAACGTGCTCATCTGGGTCGCCAGCATCGAGGCGATCTGCCCCAGCATGACGACCGAAAACCCCAACATGCCGGATAGGCGCCTGTTGGCGGGT
This sequence comes from Anaerolineales bacterium, assembly GCA_035471605.1. GTDB lineage: Bacteria > Chloroflexota > Anaerolineae > Anaerolineales > Villigracilaceae > Fen-1038. The sequence goes on from DATIPW010000201.1 coordinate 1,328, forward strand.
GGCATCAAAGCACTTTTCCCGGTCCGGCGCGGCTGCGAGCGGCCATGCGTCGCGACGGAAAGGGTTTTCCTTCAACGATCGCGCTTTTGGCGAGGAGCCCTGCGCCGGGTGCAGCATGCCCCGGTGGACTTGGAACTCGCGGCTGCTGATGAATCATGGGTTTCGAGAGGGAAGGGTCTTGCCGGGAAAAGTATACAGGAACTCTCGCACGCCTTGGTCGAGGGCGCGGCGCAAGCCCCGGCTTGTGAGACGCGCTGGTTCGGCTCCTCAAGCGGCCCACGCGGGACTTTTGGCCTTTTCGGTGATGACGAATGACACTTTCCCGTCGAGGGCCTCGCCGGTAGGGTGTAGTAGTACCCAATAGGCCCAAACTTGCGGTACCACCCGGCTGCGGCAGCACGCGGTCGGCGCGCGCTGCACACTGGCCCGAGCTGCGAACCGCGATCCCGGAAGGACAGGTGGTCAATGGAACAGTTCAGCGTTCGATGGCCAAGGCTGATCGAAGCCGTGGCTGGGGGGAGTAGATCATGGCGTCGCTGAGGCTCCTGTTCAAGTGGCTTCTGATCACCGTCGTGTATCT